>JAZQXE010000072.1:0-17856 GCA_045632705.1 Eubacteriales bacterium
GAGCTTGACAAGGAAACGGGACTCATTATTCTTGACCGTATCCTATATACGTCTACACACTACCCCGCAAACTACGGATTCATCCCCCGCACATACGGAGACGACAAAGACCCGCTCGACGTGCTTTTGTTGTGTGCGGAAAAACTCGAGCCGATGTCTCTTGTCAGAGCTTACCCTATCGGCGTCATATCTATGATAGACGGAGGAAGCTCGGATGAAAAGATAATCGCAATTCCCTTTAACGACCCAAACTACAATCAGTTTAAGGATATCGACGAGTTGCCGAGTCACCGCTTTGACGAAATGCGTCACTTTTTCTCGGTTTATAAAAATCTCGAAAACAAGGAAACTGCCGTTGACGAGGTCAGCGGAAGAGAAAAAGCTCTCGAGGTCATTCGCGCCGGAATATCGAATTATATTGAAAATTTCTGCAAGTAAAACAATACCTCCGCTAAAAACTTTTTAATAGAAGTTTTAGGGAGAGATGAAATGGGGAGACCTTTTCTGAGAAAAGGTCTCCCCATTTTTATATAATTATTCTTTTACTGCGTGCCGCTTGGATATGGCTGCGGTGTTGCGGTCGGGCCGACAATAAATGCGATATCCGCATCGTCACCGTTATCTACGAACACGATCCTATCAAGGCAAAGTTGTCTCGGATAAGGTGTCGTTGTATTGTAATGACAATGATACAGCACGAACAACTCCTTACCGTCGGGGGAAGGCACCATTATCGTGCATCCTACGCCGTTGAGAGAGGCTGTCGAGTTGAGTATCGGATTATTCTCGTATTTTACGAATTCACCGAGCGGATCCTTTGACACCGCGTATCCCTCTCCGTATGAGGTCTTCCAGTGGCTGCCCGCATAGAAGAGGTAGTAATATCCGTTGTGGTAATAGACGGTAGGTCTCTCGACGATGCTTCCGCGCACGTCGTTCTCCTCTTTCTTTTCCCAGTCCTCAGTCGCTACGAGCAACCGTCTCTCAGTCTCCTCCTTGAGCGTAACGACTCCGTCGGAGATGGTTATCTCGGCACCGTGTATGTTGTTTCCGTAGCCCGTCTCGGTGTTGTACCAGTAGAGGTACGTCTTGCCGTCGGGTGCGCTCATCACGAACGACCCGGCACTCTTTTTAGTGCAGAGCGTTTCGTGGAGCATCGTTTGCTTTGGTTGCGTATACGGCCCGAGAACGTTATCCGAGGTCGCTACGCAGGTGACGAGGTTCGTCTTTGACTGGTCGGGGTGAGTCGTATAGAAAAGATAGTACGTATCCTCAAACTTGTGTATAACGGCACCGCCGAAGTACGACGAGCCGAACAAGTCCTTGGTGTCAGCTACCTTGCCGACGGGGGTATAATTTACGAGATCGGTCGTCGTGTAGCACTCGAAAAAGTCACCCGTACTGAAAAGATAGTAGACGCCGTCCTCGTAGTAGATGGAGGGGTCTGCCATAACCTCGTGAATGGGGTTCTGATAGTATTTTATCGTTTCGTCCTTCTGATAAGGTGCGTACGTTATATCAGAGAGGATAACGTCACCGCTGATGAGGAATGCCGTCGTCTCTCCCTTGAACTCTCTTGCGAGAAGGCTCGAGTAGGCGAGGTATTCTTTTTTCTCGCTGTCCTTGAAAACGGAAACCTCAAAGGTGTTGCGGTTTCTGTTCATAGCAAAGTAATACTCACCGTCCGAGTCGAGAGTAAAGGAGCTCTCTGAGAGTCTCGTTGCGAGTCCGTCGTAGTAGGAGGAAACGTAGAAGAGCCCCCCGCGGCAGTCAAGAGTCGCGGTGTAACCCGACGTTATTTCTCCCGCCTCGTCGAATTTCGCCTCTATCGCAAAAGTCGCAAAGGAATACTTTGACAGCGACATCGCAGCGTCAAAAACGAATCTCTCGGGAAACTGCTCGTCGGTGCAGTAGACGGTGTAGGTCTCAAACGCCTCCGTCGTCTTTATATAAGAGTCAGTGATCTCGACTCCCTCTCCCTGCCATACCGACGCGCTGCCGTCACTGCCCGTGCCGTCCGTCGTGTCAGTCGGCGTGACGCTTGACGTATCGCAGGAAGCGAGAACGCACAAAAGCGTCAAGAAAACTAATAAAACCGATATTTTCTTCATTTTCCTACCTCAATCAGTTGTTCTTAAGCATTTCTATACGCTGATTGAGATCTCTTATGTCCGAGTTTGCAAGATTGAGGAAGCTCTGATAAACTCCCGCAAGACCGCCCGGGTTGTTGTTTACGAGCAGCTGCGTTACGTTGTGGGGGTAAGTACCTATCATATAGAGGTGTCCTACGTCGTACACGCGGTTGCCGAATATGATATTGAGCATATCTTCACTCTCATCGTCTCTGATGTAGGTTCCCTTAAGCGTCTTTTCATAGTAGGCGGGGGTAAGTATCTGCTCGGAATGATAACCGAGAAGCTCGATTATGTTCGACACCTTGTCCTCGTCGTCTATCATAGCAGGTACTGCTATAAAGCCGCTGTGCCAGTTGGAAATGGGAGAATAGTGCGGCGACTGCTCGTCGTGCTTGGGGTTAGGCAGTATGCCGTAGTCCGTCTTCATATCTCTGAATCGCTCTACCTCGTTGAACATAGACATGAGAAAGAGAGCCTGATTCTGCGTAAACATATTGTACCACGCAACGCTTCCCGACGGATGCTGGAAGTTGTAGGAGTACGTTTCGTGTCCGATCGTAACTATCTTGTTTACGATGTCGTTTGTCTTTTCACTGTAAAGAGTAAGCTCGACCTTGCCCTCGTCGTTGATCTTGGCTATCTTCTGACCGCCTGCATTTATCGACGCGATGATCTCGTTATCCCAGAGAATGATACCGAACATATCTTCACTGGTCATAACGTGGTCACCGTTGAGATCCTTCTCGCTCTTCTTTGCAAGCTCCGCCATCTTGTCAAGCGTCCACTTGCCGTCTGAAACTGTCTGGTAGAGAGCATCTACGTCCTCTCCGACCATAGATTTGTAGAGGTCTTTGTTGAATACTACGCAATAGGTAAAGTCGTCGTTTACGGTGCTGAGCGCTCCGTGAGTGTAGTAAAGAGAGCCTGAAATGGTCAGGTCACGCTTGGCGCTCTGATCCCACCAGGTGTTTGCCGTATTTATGTTGGGGAGCGTCTCGATATCGTATAGGCACCCCTCAAGAGCAAGATTGGAAATGTCGTAGCCGTTGAGTATGATAAGATCGTAATCAGTCTCACTCGCTCCGTACTGCTTGTATATCTTCTGGTACGCTTCCTTTCCATATCCTACGCCTATCTCGTCCTCACACTCGATGACGATGTTATAGGTTCTTTCCATATAGGCGTTTTTACGGAAGATAGCACCGTCCATAACCTTTGATACGTCTGTATATTCAAAGTCGTTGTGCGTTCTCGGTCCCTGAGTACTGAGGTATATGCCGAAGGTATAACCGTCGTAGTCTACGTCCATCTTGAGCGTGTCCTCAACGGAGGTCTGCGCGTCCGACGTGTCCGCGGTCGTGTCCTTAGGCTGTTGTCCCGCAGGTGAGGCGCAGGAGCAAACTCCCAAAGCAAAGATAAGCGCGAGAAGTGAAGAAATAAGGCTCTTTACAAATATTTTCATTTCTGGATTTCCTTCCTTTTCCGTAGGCTATTTCAAGTTTTTAAGAGGTCTTCCGCTTATAGCGTTGATACCCTTTGCACGCAGTATCTCTACTGCCGAGCCGAGCATCTCATCCGTTGGCTTTTCTACCTTGGGCATGGTATTTTCCATACCGAGTGACTCGTACTTTGAACCTGCATAGTCGTGATAGGGCAATACTTTTACCTTGGTTATACAGGAAAGCGGAGCGAGAATATCGGCTATTGCCTCTATCTCGTCGGCGTTATATTCGGGAACAAGGGGGATTCTGACCTCGACCTTGCCGCCGCGCTCGTTTATGTAGCGCAGATTTTCAAGTATGCGCTCGTTTGGATGTCCCGTGCACTTTATATGTGTCTCGGAGGTGGCACTCTTTATATCGTAGAGGAATATATCCGTATAATCGAACACCTTGTCTATCGCTTCACGTCCGATAAAGCCACAGGTATCGACCGCGGTGTGTATTCCCTCCTCCTTGAGTCTCGAAAGCAGCTCTGCACAGAAGTCAGCCTGACACAGACACTCACCGCCCGACAGCGTTACGCCGCCGCCTGAGTTTTCGTAAAACGCCCTATCCTCAACGAGCTTCGGAATAAGCTCGTCAACGCTCTTTTCTTCACCCCAGAAGGTGATAGCGTCAGCAAGGCACACCTTGGCACAAGCACCGCATCCGATACATTTTGCTCGGTCAAGGATATGTCCGCGCTCCGCGTCTATCGCGTGCGCTCCGGTGGGACACGCGCTGACACAAGCACCGCATCCCACGCATTTTGCGGGGTAATAGGATATCTCGGGCTTGCCCGATAATCCCTCGGGGTTGTGACACCATACGCATGCAAGCGTGCATCCCTTTAAAAATAACGTCGTTCTGATTCCGTCTCCGTCGTGCACCGCAAAGCGCTTAATGGCGAAGATCCTTCCCGTCTTACTCATTTTTTACCTCATATCGTGCTTTCGGACATCTTAATAAACTCGTCCTGTTCTTGTTTTGACAGATCAACGAAAAGTACGTTCCATCCACAGAGTCGTATCTGCAGAGTCTTGTACTGATCGGGGTCCTTCTGCGCCGCGCGCAGAACGTCGGGGGAATGTACGTTGAAATGTACGGCAAAGCCGCCGCCGTTCATATACGTATTCAGTATCGCCTCAAAGGCACACATACCGTCCTCACCCGAAACCGAGGAGGAATGCATAACTATATCAAGCACCGTGCCGTTTGGCATATCGGTGTAGTCCATCTTCATAGCGGAGCAAACGTGCGCTGTAACGCCCTCAAAGTCGCATCCGACGTTGGCGGAAACGTTCTTTGACGTAGGAGCACCCGCAAAATTACCGTCGGCTGTGGCACCCATACACTCGCCCGCTCCTATTCTCCAGTCGATAGAGAAGGTACCGAGTCGGTATACGCCGCCGCGTCCGTTTTCTCTTCCGTTTATGACCGACGCGCAGTACTTAAAAAGATCCCGAGCGATGAGGTCAACACCGTCTTCGTTGTTACCGTATTTGGCGAGCTTTTTAGCTTCAAGACGAAGCATTTCGCTTCCCTGCCAGTTCGCGCGGAGAATATCGGAAAGATCCGCGAGCGTCATGCGCTTTTCGTCGTACACCCACTTTTTGATAACGTAGAGCGAATCGACCGCGCTCGCGATAGCAAACGCACAGATGGAGGAGTTGTTATACTTCGCTCCGCCGGCATATATGTCCTTGCCCTTTTCCATAGCACTTTCAAAGGTGGAGGAATAGAAGGGCACGGTGTGGCTGATCGGATAACCCGCCTCAAAGCGATTGACTATCTCGATGTTTGCATCAACGAAATATTTTATCTGCTCGTGCATACGAGAGAGAAATTCTTCAAAGGTAGCGGGAGTGCCGCTCTGCTCAACGCCGATGAGCTTGCCGCTGGGCATATCTCTGCCGCCGAGCATCGTGACCTCGACCGCCTTTGCGAGATTTATCCTGCCGTTGAGAGTGCTGGGCGTTTCCTTACCCGCCGCGCACGTTTCGTAGCAACCGACGATGGTATAGTTTACCGCGTCCGCGTGCTCAACGCCTATTTTTTCAAGAGCCGCCGAGGCTACGGGGCTGTTGATGAACACGATACTGTTCTTTCCGTCTCTGATACATCCGAGCACCATACGAACGAAGTCACGGGGAAGCTCCTTCGTCCATCTGATATGTATCTTCGGATCGTACAAGTCGAGCTTTTGATACTCGTCAAAGATCACGTAGGTAAGCTCGTTTACGACTCCCCTGCCTTCCTCATCCACTCCGCAAAGTCCGAAGGGGATGTTGGCGTCTATCTTCATTGAGCCCATCTTGAATATAAAGTCACGAATGAGCTCCGTGAGTTGTTCTCTGGTATATCTTCCGCTGTCAAGGTCTGCCCGCCAGAACGGGTAGAGATTGACGTCGAGCGTTCCGAGCGTTCTAACGTACGCGCAGTCAAAGTGCTGTTGGAACTGATAATATAAAACGATAGTCTGTATTGCCTCGGCAAGCGTCTCGGGCGCACGGGTGCAAAGTGCCTCGAGCCGCTCGGCTACGATAGGCATCTTTTCGTTTTCACTCGATCTTCTGCGCGCCTCGGCGGCGAGCTTTCTCATACAAACGAACGCACCGTCGTAGACGCATACGATACCCTCGTAAAAGGCACGCTTTTCCTGGTCAAGCTCACCCGACGCTTCAAGCTCCGCCATCTTGTCAAGAGCTCTCTGTCTGAGTCCCCAAAAGCCGAGCTTCAGTATCGTGTCCCAGTCGGGCGCATTGTGACCGAAGTCGGGGGCAGCTTTAAAGGCGTAGCAGTCTACGGCGTCCTGATACTTGTCGGTGATATCCGTCATCGCCTCTCTGACCTTGCCTATAAAATCCTTGCGTTTGAGAAGCTCCGTCAGACGTCTGTTATCTATCTTGTCGGCAAACCATTCGCAAACGGTCACACCGACGCGGGAGTTTTCAAGAAGGTAGCGTATCGCGTGCGCTCTCACTGTAAAGAGCGGAAGGTCCGACTCCCTCTCGGCAAGAGCGAGCATACCGTCACGCAGCTCTTCAAAAGATAGTCCCGTATCCTTGTTGTACTCGGGAACTCTATATTGAGCCTCGAGCTTTTCTCTGTCGGCTTCAAACGTATTCCACAACATATTTTATTACCTCGTAACGCACTCAGGCGTTCTCTATCCCCTCCGCACGAGCAATAAAGTCGTCCTGAAGGAATTTGTTCATATTAACGAAAAATTCATTCCATCCACAGACTCTTACCTGAAGATTGCGGTAGTTTTCAGGGTGTGCCTGCGCATCGCGAAGCACCTGCGCACTCATAACGTTACCCTGTATAGCAGAGCCTCCGCGTGCAAAGTAAGTCTTTATAACGGCAATAAGTACAACAAGTCCGTCTTCTCCCTCAACGGCAGAAGGATGAACAAGGAAGTCAAGCGGTGAGCCGTCGACGAAGTAACTGCCGTCGATAGCGGTAACGGAATTGACGAACGCCGTAACGCCCTCGAATTCCATTCCCGTCTGCGGGCGGTAATTTTTGGTCGTAGGCTCCTTGTGTCGTCTTCCGTCGGGAGTTGCGGGGGTACTTCTTCCTATTATCTCAGACATAGCGACCGAATCGGCACCCATGCGGAATACGCCGCCAAGACCATTTGGCTGACCGACGATGCGGGATGCGCAGAAGTCATAGATGCGCTTTCCGATCTCGTTGGGAAGTGCGTAGTTGTTACCCCACTTCATTCTGTCGCCCTTTATAGCGGCACGCAGGTCCTCGTGTCCTTCCCAGTTGTTTCTGATAACCTCGGCAAACTCGCGCATGCTCATCAGCTTTTCGTCGTAGACGACCTTTTTGACCGCAAGTATGGCGTCGACTGCCGTTCCGATAGCGAAGCACTTGATAGACAGATTCTGCATATCAAGTCCGCCGTTGTTGAGGTCCTTTCCCTTTCTCATACAGTCGTCGTAGCATCCCGAAAGGAAAGGAGAGGGATTGACCTTGTATTCGAGTCTCTTCTGCTCTACGATATTGTTCTTGGTAAACTCGATTATCGCTCCGAGCATACGTAGATACTCGTACATAAACTCCTCAAAGGTAGCAGGCTCTGCCACCACCTGAGGAAGCGAGAGCATAGTGTGAAGATCCCCGTACTCCGCTCTCACGGTAAGCGCCGTGGGCGTTGCAAGGTTTATCCACGCAGAGCAGATCCTCGCGTCCTCTCTGTCCATAATAACGGGCTCATAACATCCCGTGGGAGAGTAGTTGTAGGATACGTCCCTGCCGATGCCGAGCTTCTCGTAGGCGCTCATTACCTGCTCGTCATTGAGCAGTACCATACTGCTGATACCGTCGCGGATATAAGAAGCCGCGATCTCATATATTTCCTCGGGGGTGTTTTTGTTTATTCTTATGTGTATCTTGGGATTGAGTATCTCGAGCTCTTTGTAGACCTTGAGTATAAGATAGGTCAGTTCGTTCGTTCTGTCGTTGCCGTCTTTATCTATACCGCCGACGCAAAGGGGCTGTGCCGCCTCTCTGTTTGCCGCGTCCGTCTTCTGGAAGAAGTAGCGCAATATCTCCGCCGCGTCCTCGCGCGTCATTCTGCCTTCCTCTATATCCGCTACGTAGAAAGGATAGTAGAGCTTGTCTATCATACCGTAGGTACGGTAGTGCTCAACACCGAGCTCTCCTATATTCAAGAAGATGAGAGAGGTAAGTATAGCCTCGTAGAAAGTAGAGGGAGCACGCTCAGTCAGCTTTATCAGCGTATCAGCATACTCATCCATTCCACCCTTTTCTCTTGCAAGTCGCGCAAGACGAGTCATATATCTGATAGCCGCGGAATAAACCGTAATAACGGAGTCGAAGAATATCTCCGTCTCCGCGTCGAGTCTTCCCTCGTCCTTCGCGCGCTGCTTGCTCTCAACGGCACGGGCGTAAAGACCGCCGATACCGTAGCGCAGGACGTTTTCCCAGTCGGGAGAGGAATGCCAGAAGTCCGTATTGGGATTTGAAACGCCGGAGAGTGCCGATTTGACTCTTCTGTCCCAGACGTTTTTATCCGCCCGCATCATAAAGTCGTGGCATCTCTTCTGTGCTATCATACCGTAGGTAGACAGCGACTGGAAGGGCTCGTAGGTCGCGCCCGAATTCATCTTGTCGGGGAAAATGTTGTAGGGGTTGAGTTCTACCTGCACGTTGTCAAGAAAATACGCAAGGGTATTAGCAACGACGAGAGGAAGCGGCATATCGGGATTGTCCGCTATATACTTTTTCATCTCCGCATCAAGGACGCTGGGCTCAAGTCCGGTAGACTTGTCGTAATTTGCACATTTATATTCGTTTATAAGGTGTTCTCTGTCACGGTAAAAATTCAGCTCCATGATCATTCTCCTTTAAAAATTGCATTGCGTGAAATTTTGGGGATCTTACTCCTTTTTCAGTATAGTACGAAATGTATATAATTAAAATAGATAAAACGAACATAAATGCACTTTTAGGAACAAAACTTTGTATTTTTTTAAAATCTATAATTGACAAACGCGTATGTTGTTTGTATAATGTTATCAATAAAACTGTCATATTTGGAGCAATTATTATGAATTTCTTTGAAAACGCGCTTATATGCAACGTTTCAAGGACAAGCAAGATCTTGACTAAGCAGTCACACGGATTTGACTGCAAATCGCGTAGTTGTCACGGTTTTGTCTATCAGGTAAACGGCAAGAACACATACGTTTACAAAAACGGTATATCCTTTACCGCGGAAAAAGATATGTTTTTGTACCTTCCGAAAGGCGAGGCGTACCAGACCTTTCCCGAGGAAGACAGTGTTTGTCTTCTTATAAACGTAGAAACGTCAAACGACGTAAAATTCGATGCATTCGGTAAGCGATTCAACTGTTACAGCAAGCTGCAGGACAACTTCAAAAAAGCAATAAACGTAAATTTCAAAAGCAGTTATGGCTATCAAGCGGAGCTGCTCAGCATAGTATATAAAATAATTTCACTCGTCCAGCGCGAGAGCAGCTCAAAATACATCCCTCACTCCTCGATGAAAAAGATCGAGCCCGCAATAAATGCAATAAGTGAAAGATACTGCGACGCTAATCTCTCGGTATCCTCACTCGCCGAGATGTGCGGTATGAGTGAGCGGTATTTCGGCAGACTCTTCTGTTCTTACTATGGGGTATATCCCAAGCAATACATAGTTGCCAAGCGCGTTGAGGAAGCGAAGATACTGCTCTCCGATACGGGCGAGTCGATATCCAACATATCCGAGGAATGTGGATTTTCCAATCCCTATTATTTTTCTCGAACGTTCAAGGAACACGTTGGAATGTCCCCCTCCGAATACAGAAAAGAGAGCTCTGGCTGATAGCTTCCCGTATTCCCTAACACAGATATATTTTTGGTTCTGTTGTCGCACGACGGCACCGACAATGTATATAAACATTTTTAAACAAAAGGAGAAAAAAACATGAAAACTCGCAAATTCCTCGCTCTGGCTCTCGTAGTCACAACACTCGCATCCCTCCTTACATGTTTTTCCATCGGCGCAAACGCTGCTGAAGGTTGGGATGGACAGACCGCAAACATCGGCTGGTACGTAAAGGATACGTCGGTTGCGGAATTCACCATAAAGACCCCTGAGGATCTCTACGGTCTTTCTATTATGTCTCTCGTTAAGGGAACTCCCAAGTGGTATCTCACCGGTGACGGTAAGGTATACTACGATGAAAACTACAACATCATCTTCGACGCTGCCAACATCGCAAACGCTTCCTCCGTTGCAGCTGACCAGATGGCAGGCAAGGTAGTTAAGCTCGGTGCCGATATTGACCTCAACAACAAGGCGTTCATCCCGATAGGAAGCTCCGGCTCCTACAAGGGTACCTTTGACGGAAACGGCTACAAGATAAAGAACCTCTACGTTAACTCCGAGGTTGCTCGTCACTACGGACAGGTCAACCAGTTCTATTACGGTCTTTTCGCTTACGTAGCAGTAAGTGCTACCGTTAAGAACGTAAAGGTTGAAAACGCAGTATTCGATATAGATATTCCGATCATGTACACCGCTGGCGCACGTCTTTATGCAGGCGGTATCACCGGTGCTCTTCACAACGACACCGTAACCACTATTTCCGATTGTTCCGTTAAGGGTCTTACCATCAACTTTGACCCCCATCCTACGTTCACCCCCTTCTACGATGCGACCACGAACAGATATTCATCCATGGTAGGTGGCGCTATCGGTCGTCTCGGTAACGGTCTTGAGCAGAAGAACATCACCGTAACCGATTTCGTTATCAACGTTCCCGCAGGTATGGAGACCAAGTTTGATATGGACGAGAGCAAGCTCTTCGGTTCTATCCCCGGCAACTCCACCTTTACTCCTAACTTTACCGGCAGCTCCGCGACGGTTACCATCAACACCGTTCTCACCAGCTGGCCCGCAGAGGAGGACACTACCGTTGCTGACGATACTACCGTAGCAGGCGACGTAACGACCAAGGCTCCCACCACTACCAAGGCTCCTTCGACGACCAAGGCTCCTTCTACCACGAAGGCTCCCTCCACCACCAAGGCTCCCGGTACAGCTCCCGCAGCAGATAACGGCGTAAATCCCATTATCTTCGTAGTTATCGGTGCAGTAGTAGTTGCTGCAATAGTAGTCGTAGTAGTTGTCGTTGCAAAGAAAAAGGGCAACAAGGCTGAATAATAAAGAACAGACCTTAAACTTAAAGACTTGATGAAACGGCAAGGCTCAAAAGAGCCTTGCCGTTCTTTTTTCCATCCTTGTCGTTGACTTTTTTCTCAGTTATGGTATAATCGAGTCGTGGCAATTATTTTTCTGTGAGGTAATAGTTATGAATGGAGTCAAACATTTAAAAGGTAATATGGAGTTGTCGGGACTGTGCAGATTTGTTCCGAACGTACTGTTTTCATACGCAAGCGGAAAGGAGCTGCGCATGCAGCTGCTCCTGCCGACCGCACCAAAGAAGCCCTCTCCCCTGCTCGTATTTCTGCAAGGAAGCGGCTGGACGTATCCCGACGTAAATGTAAAGCTGCCTATGTTTGCAAAATTTGCCGAGGACGGAATCGCTGTTGCGATGATAGTACACCGCAACCGTAACGAAGGCTTTGCCGCGCCGGCGTTTCTTGAGGACGCAAAGACGGCAGTGCGTTTCTTGCGCGCTCACGCTAAAAAATTCAATATCGATAAGGAAAATATATTCTTCGGCGGCTCCTCCAGCGGTGGAAATACAGCTCTGCTCATGGGACAGACCGCGGGAGATGAGAGATACGTCACGGACGAATGGAGAGGCGAGAGTGACGCCGTACGCGCGGTGATCGACGCCTGCGGACCGACAGACCTTCTGCGCTTTGCAAGTGGATTTGGCAACACTCCCCCCGACAAAGATTACCTGGAGGACTCCTTCGTGCTTTCTCTTTGCTCAAAGAACAGAACGAGAGAGGAGCGCGCGGCGCTTCTTGACGAGATAAGTCCCGAAAGAGTCTACAAAAGAAACAGGATAAACCTGCCCACTCTCATCCTGCACGGAACGGAGGACGAGATCGTACCGCTTGAAGAATCCGACTCTATGTATCAGACGCTGATAGACGGCGGATGTGACGCCGAGTACGTTCAGATAGACGGAGCTATGCACGACAGCAGAGGAATGTGGTCGCGCGAGATATACGATGAGGTTGAAAGATTCATCTTAAAGCACATAGGCTGACATGCCCTACACGATACGGCTTTTTGAACATCTCAAAAAGCCGTATTTTTTCGTTTCGCTCCCCCGTGCGAGCGCACAAAACGGTTGACTTTTCTCTTGTATTTGTGTATAATAAATATGTTGCACCAACGTGTCCGTGCTTCAAAATCCTATAATAACGGAAGTAAGTATGAACGACAATCTCATTAAATTACTCGAGGACAGAATGTCTTCGTTTTCAAAAGGTCAAAAGCTTATAGCAAATTTCCTGATCAACAACTACGACAAGGCGGCTTATATGACCGCGTCCAAGCTCGGAGTGCTCGTCGGAGTATCCGAGTCTACGGTAGTCAGATTTGCGATCGAACTCGGATTTGACGGATATCCCGAGCTTCAGCGCTCGCTTCAGGAGCTTATCAGAACGAAGCTCACCTTCAACCAGAGAATAGAAGTTACGAACAAGCGTATCGGTAATGGTGATCTGCTCGAAAAGGTTCTTCTCTCGGACGTTGAAAAAATAAAGACGACGCTTGAAACTATCAGCCGTGAGGATTTTGAGCGTGCCGTTGACAAAATAATCAACGCAAAGCACATCTATATTCTCGGGGTGCGTTCAAGCGCTTCTCTTGCGAATTTCCTGTTCTTCAACCTCAATTTGATATTCGACAACGTACGATTCGTTCAGACGACAAGCGGCAGCGAGATATTCGAGCATATTCTGCCAATGGAAGCGGACGACGTGATGATCGCTATCAGCTTTCCGAGATACACCTCTCGTATAATCAACGCCGTTGATTACGCAAGAGAGGTAGGAGCGAGCGTCGTTGCGCTCACCGACAACAACAATTCCCCGATAGCAACGAAGGCGACCGAGGTGCTGATCGCACAGTCGGATATGGCGGCGTACGTTGACTCTCTCACAGCCCCAATGAGCGTACTTAACGCTCTGCTCGTTGCCATATCGAGAAAGAAGCAGGCAGAGATAAACGAGCGCTTTGACAAGCTCGAGCGCATCTGGGAAGAATATGACGTCTATGCAAAGCTCAAATAAAAAAGTCGCCGTCGTCGGCGGCGGTGCTGCTGGACTGTTATGTGCTGCCGAATGCGGCAGACTCGGAGCCGAGGTCACACTCTTTGAAAAGAACGACAAGGTAGGCAGAAAGCTCGCCATCACGGGAAAGGGCAGATGCAATCTCACAAACGACTGCGAGCCTGCCGAATTTCTGCAAAACGTCGTATCAAATCCGAAGTTTATGAGCTCTTGCCTTTATTCCTTCTCCCCTGCACACACAAAGGATCTGTTTGAGTCTTTGGGAGTTGAGCTGAAGACGGAAAGAGGCAGGCGCGTATTCCCCGCCTCCGACAGAGCGTACGACGTAGTGGACGCGCTCTATACTTACGCAAAGCAAAACGCGCGGATACTGCACGAATGTGTATCGGATATTATCGTTGAAAACGGCGTGTGCAAGGGTGTAAAGACCTCACGCGGTGTGCACTTTTTCGATTCCGTCGTAATAGCCACAGGAGGAAAATCGTATCCTCTGACAGGCTCTACGGGCGACGGATATATCTTTGCAAAAAAGGCGGGACACAACGTAGTACCCCTCTCCCCATCTCTCGTACCTTTGAGTTCTAACTCTCCCGCTTGCAAGGAGCTGATGGGACTCTCGCTCAAAAATACGGCGATGAAGGTAATAAACAAGAAAAACGGCAAGCTCGTCTACGAGGATTTCGGCGAGATGATGTTTACTCATTTCGGACTCACGGGACCGATGATCCTCAGCGCAAGCTCACACATGCACGATATAGATCCTGCCGATTGCGTCGTCGTGCTGGATATGAAGCCCGCGCTCGACGAAAAGACGCTTGACGCAAAGCTTCTCACCGTTTTCGGAGAAGCGAAAAGCAAGGATTTCGAAAACGCTATCCGACCCATAATGCCCGCAAAGCTCGCAAGCTACGTTCCACGTTACATCGGAGTGGATGCGAGAAAAAAGGTGAACGAGATCACGAAGGAGGAGCGCAAGCGGCTTCTTTGTGCTCTAAAGGAGTTCAAGGTCGAGATCAGCGGATTCAGACCCCTCTCGGAAGCTATAATCACCAGAGGCGGAGTAGATACGAAAGAAATAGAGCCGAAAAGTATGCGTTCACGCCTTTGCACAGGACTTTACTTTATCGGTGAGGTACTGGACGTGGACGCGTACACGGGAGGATATAATCTCCAGATAGCGTTTTCCACCGCGGTAGCGGCAGCAAAGGACGCGTCAAAATAACGCGTTAAATTCTTGATGCGGAGGCAATAATGATCAAAATAGCAATTGACGGACCGAGCGGAGCGGGCAAAAGCACGCTCGCAAAGAGAATAGCAAAGGAGCTCGGCATTATCTATATCGACACGGGAGCCCTCTACCGTACCGTTGGGCTCTGGGTATCGAGAAAGGGGATCTCACACACCGACCGCGAGGGGATCATCTCTTCTCTTGACGGGATCCGCGTGGAGCTGGGATTTGACGACGCGGGAGAACAGCGCGTTTATCTTTGCGGTGAGGACGTATCGGGACTTATCCGTACGCCCGAGATAGCAAAATACGCGTCTGCCGTTTCAGCCGTCGGCGAGGTACGTTCTCTGCTCTTTGGTATGCAGAGAGATATAGCGGACAAAAACAGCGTCGTAATGGACGGACGCGACATCGGCACGGTCATTCTGCCCGACGCCGAGGTGAAGATATTCCTCTCCGCTACCGACAGAGCACGCGCAGAGAGAAGACAAAAGGAGCTTGCCGACAAGGGTGAGATGCACACGGTAGAGGAAATACTCGCCGCAATGAAAGAGCGCGACACCCGCGACAGCACAAGAGACATCGCCCCTGCCGTTGCGGCTGAGGACGCGATACACTTTGACAATTCCGATATGACCGTCGAAGAGAGCGTCAGCGCGGTACTCGATATCATCAAAAGCAAGATCAGCTTCTGAACGTTTCGGAGGTCAGATAAAACGTAATGAAAAAATTGTTTTTGTATTCCGTTGCAAAAACGCTCTTGAGCGATCTGCTCGAGGCGGTAATGAACGTGAAGGTCCTAAACGAAGCCGACGAATACGACGGCGAGGGTGGCGTTATTTTCTGCGCCAACCATATCAATATGCTCGACTGTCTCGTTCTTGCCATTGCCGTTGATAAGCGCCAAATACGCTTCCTTGCCAAAAAGGAGCTGTTTGGTATTCCACTGGTCTCTTCTCTCATCTCGAGTCTCGGAGCGTATGGCGTTGACAGAAAAAGCGCAGACGTAAAGGCGATAAAAAAGACGATAGTGCTACTCTCGGAGGGAGCGTGCGTGGGTATTTTCCCGCAGGGCACAAGACACCCCGAAACAGACCCCAAAACGACTGAGTTCAAAAGTGGGGCTGTAATGGCGGCGTATCACGCGCAAGTGCCGATACAACCCGTATTTATCAGAACAGAGGGCAGAAAATTCGGTTTTTTCAAGAAAAAAGAAGTTATATTCGGTGAGGTTTTGAGCTACAACGATCTCGGATTTACCGACGGAGAGCGTGCTGATTATCATGCGGCGACCGAGATACTAAAGGAGCGTCTGGTAAAGCTCGAATACGAATACGAGGGCGGCGCAAAGTGATATGAACGTAAACGAAAAAAAGATAACCGTCGCAAAAAATGCGGGCTTCTGCTTTGGCGTTAAGCGCGCTACGAGCGAAATAGAAAATTCTCTTTTAAATAAAGGCGCGGGCGGGATATATATTCTCGGAGAGCTCATCCACAACGCTATATACACCGACGGACTGAGAGCTCGGGGCGTCGAGATAGTTTCAATTGACGACGCGCAGAAAATAGCGGAAAGTTCAAAAAATGGCAGAGTCGCTAAAATGTACATCCGCACTCACGGAATACCACGTGAGGACGAGGAGCTATTGCGACGTATCGAAGCGGAGCACGAGGACTTTGAGGTGATAGACCTCACGTGTCCGTTTGTCAAGCGCATACACAAGATAGCGAGCGAGAATACGTCGGAGGATACCCTGTTCATTTTGCTCGGTACGCGTCTTCATCCCGAGGTCGTTGGCATTATGAGCTACGCCAAAGGCGAAAAAGTCGTGGTCGCTGACTCAAACGAGCTTACTGAATTTTTGAAAAACCGTCAAAATGACGAAAAAACGGTAGTATTTTCAGCGCAAACTACACAAAATTCAATAGAATTTGAAATCTGCAAAAAAATTCTTCAAAAAGTATATACAAACACGATTTTTTTTGATACAATATGCAGTGTGACACAAGACAGGCAACTCGAGATACAAACGCTCGCAGGAGAGTCTGACGCGATCATCGTCATCGGCGGGGCTGACAGCTCTAATACGCACAAGCTTTTTGATATCGCAAGCGGTATTTGCAAGAACACCGTATGGATAGAAAGTCCCGATCAGATAGACATTTTTAAATATAATAATTATTCCCGCATAGGGATAGCCGCAGGAGCTTCAACGCCACCGGGCATAATACAGGAGGTTGTAAACAAAATGAACAGTGAGATCACTACAGAAAACTTTGAGGCGATGCTTGAAGCATCTCTCAAGCCATTAAATACAGGAGACATCGTAAAGTGCATCGTTACCTCGATATCATCTACCGAGCTCAACGTTGACCTTGGCGCAAAGGTTACCGGCGTTATCGCAAAGAATCAGATAACAGACGACGCCAATGCAAAGCTCGAGGACATGTTCAAGATCGGTGACGAGTTTGACGCTTTTGTTATCAAGGTAAGCGACATCGAGGGTATGGCTACCCTTTCCAAGAAGCGCGTTGACCTTATCAATAACTGGAAGAACATAGTTACATACTTCAACAACGGCGACATAGTTGAGGGTAAGGTAGTTGAGGCAGTTCGCGGCGGCGTTATCGTCGTTGTTGACGGCGTTCGCATCCTCGTTCCCGCAAGACACACAGGTCTACCTATGAACGCAGATCTCTCTACTCTCGTAGGAAACGTTGAGAAAGTAAAGATCATCGACGTAAACGATTCAAGAAGACACGCATACGCATCTATCAAGGCTCCCAAGATGGAAGCAAAGAAGGCTATTGAGGACGCTTTCTGGGCAGAGATCGAGGAAGGCAAGCACTACACGGGTAAGGTCAAGAGCATGACCAGCTACGGTGCGTTCATTGATCTTGGCGGAGTTGACGGAATGGTTCATAAGACCGAGCTTTCTTGGCGCCCCATCGCAACTCCTGCTGCAGTTGTTTCGGTAGGTCAGGAGATCACTGTTTTCGTTAAGAGCTTTGACGCAGAGAAGAAGAGGATCTCTCTCGGATACAAGACCGACGACACAAATCCTTGGTATCTCTTTACCAGCAAGTATGCTGTTGGCGACGTTGCAGCTGTAAAGATCGTAAGCCTTATGCCCTTTGGTGCATTTGCTGAGATCTGCGACGGAGTAGACGGACTTATCCACATCTCCCAGATCGCTCAGCAGAAGATCGGTAAGCCTGCCGACCTTCTCGAGATCGGTCAGGTAGTTGA
>JAZQXE010000073.1:0-7139 GCA_045632705.1 Eubacteriales bacterium
CTGTGACTTTGAAAATTCAAAGGAAGCGGTACTCGCCGGTGTAAGCGAGCTTTGTGCGAAATTCCCGATATATAAGTGAGGCAGGACATGACGAAGGATAAGGTAATAGTGGTTGGCGGCGGCGGCCGTGGGCACGCTATAATAAAGGCTCTTTGTAAGAGCAACGAGATAGAAAAGATATACGCTCTTCCCGGAAACGGCGGAATTGCGGCTGACGCGGAGTGCGTGAACATAGGCGCAAAGGATATCGAAGGCATCGTTAAATTCGCAAAGGAAAACGCGATAGACTATGCCGTAGTGGCTCCAGACGATCCGCTCGTGCTTGGTGCGGTAGATGCGCTTGAGGCTGAGGGTATTCCTTGCTTTGGTCCTCGCGCAAACGCGGCTATAATCGAGGGAAGCAAGGTCTTCTCTAAAAATTTGATGAAGAAATACGGCATTCCTACGGCGGCGTTTGAGGTATTTACCGATATGGACGCGGCTCTGAAGTATCTTGACACTGCTCCTATTCCTACCGTTATCAAGGCGGACGGTCTTGCGCTCGGTAAGGGCGTTATAATCGCTATGACCAGAGACGAGGCAAAGGAAGCGGTCGTCAGCATGATGCAGGACAAGGTATTCGGAGAGAGCGGCTCGAGAGTCGTAGTTGAAGAATTCCTTGAAGGTCCCGAGGTATCGGTGCTTGCATTTACCGACGGTATATGCGTAAAGCCGATGGTTTCAAGCATGGATCATAAGAGAGCAAAGGACGGAGACGAGGGTCTGAACACGGGAGGTATGGGTACGGTAGCACCGAATCCGTATTACACCGATAAAGTGGCAAGTGAATGTATGGAGAGTATATTCCTGCCAACGATAAACGCAATGAAGAGTGAGGGCAGGACATTTGTCGGATGCTTGTATTTTGGTCTTATGCTGACAAAGAACGGCCCGAAGGTAATAGAGTATAACTGCCGTTTCGGAGATCCCGAGACGCAGGTAGTGCTTCCTCTTCTCGAAAGCGATCTTTACACCGTAATGAAGGCGTGCTCAAGCGCAACTCTCTCCGAGTGCGAAGTCAAGTTCTCATCGGGTAGCGCATGCTGCGTTATCACGGCGTCCGACGGATATCCCTCCGCATACAAGAGTGGATATGAGATCACGGTAGACGACGATTTCGACGCTTGTCTTTACGTTGCGGGAGCAAAGCTCGAGGGCGGTAAGCTGCTTAGCGCAGGCGGTAGAGTTCTCGGTGTCACGGCTGTGGCGGACGAGCTTTCCGATGCGGTTGCGGCGGCGTACGAAAACAGTAACAAGGTACATTTTGAAAATGCATACAGACGCTCCGATATTGGCAAGAGAGCGCTTGATGCGAGCAAATAACGGAGGCAGCAGTAATGGTTTACAGAGTTTATTCCGAAAAAAAGCCGGGCTTTACCCACGAGGCGAACAAGCTTCTTGATGACGCCCGCACGCTCCTTGGTATCAAGAGTGTTGAAGGCATCAGGTTGATAAACAGATACGACGTTGAGAATATCACGTGGGAGCTCTTTGATTATTCAAAGACGACGGTATTTTCAGAGCCCCCCACGGATATCGTAGGTGAGAGCTTTGAATACGGAGAGGGGGACGTCGTATTCGCAGTAGAGTATCTGCCCGGTCAGTTTGACATGAGAGCGGACTCGGCTGCACAGTGTATTCAGATAATTTCGCAGGGGGACCGTCCTATCGTCCGCAGTGCGAGAGTATACATAGTAAGCGGCAACGTAAGCGAGAGCGATATCGCGGCTATCAAAAAGCACGTTATCAATCCCGTAGAGAGCCGCGAGGCGTCTCTTGATCTTCCCGAAACGCTGATAATGAAGTACGAGCTTCCCTCAAACGTTGCGGTACTCGGCGGATTTACGGCTATGGGCGAGGACGATCTTGCTAAATTTATTGCAGATTACGGTCTTGCGATGGATGCAGACGATCTCCGTTTCTGCCGCGATTATTTTGCGTCGGAGAAGAGAGATCCTACTATCACCGAGATACGTATGATAGACACGTACTGGTCTGACCACTGCCGACACACGACGTTCCTTACCACCATCGACGAGGTCAGCTTTGAGGATGAACAGATACAGTCGGCGTACGACAGATACGTAAAGACAAGAGCGGAGCTTGGCAGAACGAAGCCGCAGAATCTGATGGATATTGCGACTCTCGCTACAAGATACCTCAAGGTAAACGGTAAGCTTCCTCGTCTTGACGAGTCGGAGGAGATAAACGCTTGTACCGTTAAGATAAAGGTGACCATCGACGGCGAGGAGCAGGATTGGTTGCTTCTCTTCAAGAACGAGACGCACAACCATCCGACCGAGATCGAGCCCTTTGGCGGTGCGGCAACGTGTATCGGCGGTGCTATCCGTGACCCGCTTTCCGGAAGAAGCTACGTTTATGCGGCAATGAGAGTTACGGGTGCGGCAGATCCTACGGTACCCCTCTCAAAGACTCTCGAGGGTAAGCTCCCTCAGAGAACGATAGTTACGACTGCTGCGGCAGGTTACAGCTCGTACGGTAACCAGATAGGTCTGGCTACGGGTATAGTTGATGAGCTCTACGACGATGGATATGCGGCAAAGAGAATGGAGATCGGTGCGGTCATCGCGGCAGCTCCCGAAAAGAACGTAAGACGTGAGGTTCCCGATGCGGGTGACGTCGTTATTCTCCTTGGCGGACGTACCGGACGCGATGGATGCGGCGGTGCGACAGGTTCTTCAAAGTCACACACGCTCTCTTCTCTTGAATCCTGCGGTGCAGAGGTACAGAAGGGTAATGCTCCCGAGGAGAGAAAGCTGCAGAGACTCTTCCGTAATCCCGAGGCGTCAAGACTCATCAAGCGTTGTAACGACTTTGGCGCGGGCGGTGTATCCGTTGCGGTAGGTGAGCTTGCGGACGGATTGGAGATAGATCTTGACCGCGTTCCCAAGAAGTACGAGGGACTCGACGGTACGGAGCTTGCTATAAGTGAGAGCCAGGAAAGAATGGCGGTAGTCGTTGAGAGCAAGGATGCTGAAAGATTCAAGGCTCTTGCAGACACGGAAAACCTCGAGGCTACGATAATCGCAAAGGTTACCGATACCAACAGACTTAAAATGACGTGGAAGGGCAACACGATAGTTGACCTTTCAAGAGACTTCCTCAACTCAAACGGAGCAGAGAAGCATATAACGATAAAGGCAAAGAGCGCAGAGAGCTTTGCTCGTGAATATTCGGATGATTTCGTAAAGGAAATGAAGGAGCTTGCCTCCGACCTGAACGTATGCTCAAAGAGAGGTCTTAGCGAGCGCTTTGACTCTACGATCGGTGCCGGTACAGTTCTTATGCCCTTTGGCGGTAAGAATCAGAAGACTCCTATCCAGGCGATGGTAAACAAGATCTCCTGCGAGAAAGGTCACACCGACGACTGCTCGCTCATGGCTTGGGGTTACAATCCTCAGATAGCAAAGAAGAGCCCTTATCACAGTGCATATCTTGCGGTAGTAGAATCCGTATCGAAGCTTATAGCTACGGGTGCTGATTTCTCTGACGTATATCTTACCTTCCAGGAATATTTCGAAAAGCCCGCAAAGGATCCTGCACGTTGGGGCAAGCCTATGTCGGCTCTTCTCGGTGCTTTTTGTGCTCAGCTTGATTACGGTATAGCTTCTATCGGCGGTAAGGACTCGATGTCCGGAAGCTTTGAAAAGCTTGACGTTCCTCCTACGCTCGTTTCCTTTGCAGTTACTTGTGCAAAGGTTGGCGATATAGTTTCGCCCGAGTTTAAGGGTGCGGGACACAAGGTAGTGCTGCTCAAGCCCGATTACGATAAGAACGGTATTCCCGAAAAGAACAGCCAGATCGCACTTTACAAGACGGTTCGTGCTCTTGTATGCGATAAGAAGGCACTCGCCGTATATACTCCTACTTTTGCGGGAGTTGCGGAGGGTATCATGAAGATGAGCTTTGGTAACGATATAGGCTTTAAGTTTGAGTCTGACGTAAGTCTTGACGACATATTCGCTTACCGTTACGGTTCGTTTATCGTAGAGCTGGCTGACGATACCGATATCGGAATGACGCTCGGTCATACGACGGAGAATGCACAGATAGCGTACGGCTCAAAGTCGGTCGGTACGGACGAGCTTTGCAAGATAAGTGAGGATAAGCTCGAGCGCGTTTACAGCTGTAACATCGAACAGACGAAGAAAAACATCCAAGCTTTCTCATACAAGGCAAGCGGATATCCTTCTCCCAAGACGAAGATAGCAGTACCGAAGGTGCTCATTCCCGTATTCCCCGGAACGAACTGCGAGTACGATAGTGCAAAGGCAGTAAGAGATGCGGGTGCGGAGGCAGAGATATTCGTAATAAAGAATCTCACGTCGTCTGCTATTGCAGAGTCTGTTGAGGCGTTCTCAAAGAAAGTTGCAAGTGCTCAGGCGATATTTATTCCCGGTGGATTCTCCGGTGGAGACGAGCCTGATGGTTCGGGTAAGTTTATTACGGCGTTCTTCCGCAACGGTGCGGTCAAGGATGCGGTAAACGAGCTTCTCGGAAATCGCGACGGTATGATGCTCGGTATCTGTAACGGATTCCAGGCTCTGATCAAGCTTGGTCTCGTTCCTTACGGTGAGATAGTTGATACAAAGGAGACTGACCCGACTCTGACCTTCAATACTATTTCAAGACACCAGTCGAAGATAGTAAGAACGAGAGTTGCATCGAATAATTCTCCTTGGCTTATGAACACTCAGGTCGGAGAGATATATTCCGTTCCGATATCTCACGGTGAGGGTAGATTTATTGCAAGCGAGTCACAGATACTTTCACTCGTTGAAAACGGTCAGATCGCTACGCAGTACGTTGATCTCGCCGGTGCACCCTCCTACGACGTTGCGTTTAACCCCAACGACTCGGTATTTGCAATAGAGGGTATCACTTCTCCCGACGGTAGAGTTCTCGGTAAGATGGGACACTCCGAGAGAGTGGGTGAGGGCCTTTATAAGAACGTTGAGGGCAACTATAATATGGGTCTGTTCGATTCACTCGTTAAATACTACAAATAATCAAAAATAAGGAGAGCGCAGCCCGAGAAGTTACTCTTCGGGCTTGCGCTGACAACGATATGAAAAAGATAACGAAAAGAGCTTTGTGCTTGTTACTTTGTCTTGTTTGTTTATCATATGTATTTTGTGGTTGTGCCGACACGACACAGACAAGTGATACGACACTTGACACGACGGACGGTGTCGTAGATCCCGCTGAGCTTATCAAAGTGAGAAATTCGACCGTTTCGCGTGCCTACTCCTACACAAACTCTCTGGCGGACAGTGCGGCTGACCCGATGATAATTGAGCACGAGGGTACTTACTACCTTTACTCTACGGGTGACAAGATACTCAGCGTCAGAACGTCAAAGAATCTGACGACCTGGTCTGAAAAGAAACAGGTATTTGCACTTGCAGATACAACGTGGGGTGTTTCCAACTGTTGGGCGCCTGAGGTACACGAGTATAACGGAAAGTTCTATCTCTTCTTCTGCGGAAGAGGAAGAGACAAAATTTTCCGCGGAAGCGTAGCTGTATGCGATACTCCCGACGGCACGTTCGTTCCCGTTACGGAAAACGCGCTTCTTGACTTTGGATTCAGCGTAATTGACTTATCTTTCTTCCTCGACGATGACGGAAAGACGTATATCTTTTATTCAAAGGACTGCTCAACTAATAAGGTAAACGGTAAAAAAGTCAGTCAGTCCTTCGGCGTTGAGGTTTCAAACGACTTTACGCGTCTGATAGGTGAGCCCGTGCTTTGCACTACTCCCGACGTTAGCTGGGAGCTTAAGAGCGGTGGAACTATTTGGAACGAGGGCCCCGTCGTTTTCAAGGAAAACGGCAAGTATTATATGCTTTACAGTGCTAACTACTATCAGAGCGCTGACTACGGCGTAGGATACGCAGTTGCTGACAGTATTCTCGGCCCTTACACAAAGCCGAAATCAAACTGCATAATTTCAGGAAACGGAGAGACTATCACCGGTCCCGGACACTGTAACGTACTTACTGTCGGCGGACAGCGCTACGTAGTGTACCACGCACACACTATACCTCCGAACACGGATAACGGAAGATCGCTTTACATAAACGAGCTTATCGTGCGTGAGGACGGAAGCCTGCACGTTAACGGCCCTACGAAGAATAAGTTACCTATCTTTGAGGGTATAAACGGCGTGCAAAAATACAAGGGAACGGTAGAGATCTCGGCGTCTCTTTCCGAAAGCAGACAGAAAACGGAGATACTCACCGACGGATGCGTTGAAAAGTCTGTTGGCAAAGTCGTAAGGTTTGCAGAGGGCGACACCGTAACGTTTACGTTTACGGGTGGTGAGGAGATCGACGCTATGTGGATCTATAACTCAACAATGTATTCCTATAACACGAAGACGGTCGACGTGATCATCAACGATAAGTACATAATGGAGGACGTTTCTTTCTCAAATGAGCGCGGAGGTGTAGCTATTGCTTCTTTTGCAAAGCTCGAGGAAGGTGTCAAAGTCGAGAAGATCACTTTGAGCTTTGATATTTTGGAGGGCGCCGATGGCGCGGCTATTACCGAAGTAACGTTTGTTTGCTTTACGAAAGATTAAATGATCGAGGAGACATTTCTGCACGATTTTTTTAAAAGGGGGAAAACTTTTTGAGAAAAGTTTTCCCCCTCACCCCCTTTCAAAAACTTTTATGAAAAAAGTTTTTGGTGGGGGGCTTTCTTTTTTGAGCGGTGCGTTATTATAGCGTTCTAACGCTTGATGGGGCACTTTCGTTTAAAACCTCACGCTCGCGCGTCCGCGCTCGAAGCGAGACGCCGCTTCTTCTTTAATAAAAGTTTTGATCGACCTTTTTCAAAAGGTCGCGGGGCGTGGGCGCGCAGCCCACAGCGGCGCTTTCTTTTTTTGTAGCTTTTGTGTTTTTGCCCTACTTTGTACAAAAAGAGTTGACAAAAAATCTAATAAATGGTAAAATGCAAGTAGAAATACAAGGGAGGGATGAAATATGGTAAACAACTTGACTATATCATCGCCGCGCGGCGTTGTGCTGTTACCATGCACTCTCTTGTCGGGAGAAAAACTACAATACAGCATG
>JAZQXE010000074.1:0-8781 GCA_045632705.1 Eubacteriales bacterium
CACGCAGCTCCGCGTGATAGAGAGCGTTTTTACCTGTCTCGCGGAGATTCGACTCAACGCTTATCACGTCAGTTCCGTATCTGACGACTACCGCACCGACGGGCACCTCACCCATATCCCCCGCTTCTTTTGCGGCGGTAATAGCTAAATTCATATAGTATATATCTTTTTCATTCATATTCAGACGAACCGAAGCACCGTAGCTGCAATTATCGCGGCGTAGACCACGAGCATTGCGGGAGAAAATATCTCCCTGACGGTAATATCCTTTTTATTCTCTCTTATCTCTGCAGTACGAGTAAAGAGCGCAAGACCGTGATTTTTCAAAAGAACACGGCAGAAATAAACACCCAAAAGAAGCACCGTAAGCCATACGACGCACTCGATAGCTACGTACACGCCCGCACTGCATATTTTGGAAACGTAAGACAAGACCAGCACCGTCGCGTTAACGGCAAGATGAAGATATACCGATATTCGCAGGTCCTGCGTGTAAAGGTACAAAACGCCGAGCACGATCCCCGCACCTACCGAGTATATGAGCTGATAGGGATTAAAATGACAGAGTCCGAACAAAACGCCGGACAAAACTGCCGCAAGCACGCCCCCGCCCGCAAGACGAAGAATAACTCCTCGCGAGAACATCTCCTCCGTCACCGAGGGGATAAGCACGTACATCAAGGCGGAAAATACAACTCCTATCACTCCGTCAAACATTCCCGTGCTTGACGCAGGTACTCGTATGGCAAAAAGCTCAAGAAAAACTATATTTATCTGCAAGCACGCAACGATAGCCGCAAATCCGACGAAGAAAAGCGGAAGCTTATATTCGCAGTATCTGTGCTTTGAAAAAGAGACCGCCACCGGCTTAAACATTCTCTTCCACATCATATACGGCACTATAAAAGAAACCGCATAAACGAGCTTTACCGCTCCCACCTTCCAATAAGAATCAAGAAAGGAAGAAAGAAGAGGAGCAAGTCCGCTTATCGCAAGCTGAACGAGAACGAGTATAGCTACGGATAACGCTCTTTTCGTATTTTTCAATCTCATATTTCCTCCGAAAAAACGAGTCAAAAAAGAACGTCCTTTTTATTATCATACTACAAAAAAGCAAAAAAATCAATAGAAAACCCGTTCTACTTCCCCACTTGAGTGCGATTTTTTCAAAATAAAGGGTAAAACACCCCTCCGTTTTATCTCTGCCTCCTCCAACCGCAGAAGAACAAAACGCATCGTCAGTGATAAAAAAGCAAAAAAAGAGACACTCTTTTGAAGTGTCTCTTTTGATATTTAAAATTAGTGAGCGATAAATCTCTCGGTATCCTTGTCAAAGAGGTGGATCTTAGAAGTATCAAGAGCAACCTTGATCTTATCGCCTGCTCTTGCAGTAGAGTTGGAAGCAACGCGAGCGATGAGGCTCTGCTCTTCGCCTGCAAGGAGGTAAAGATAGATCTCTGCACCCATAAGCTCAGTAACTTCAACGTCAGCCTCGATGATGCTGTCTGCAAACTTGTCAAGGTACATCTGGTCGTCGTGAATAGCCTCAGGACGAATACCTGCGATGATCTCCTTGCCAACGTAATCCTCAATGATGTTCTCTTCCTTTTCGTTGAGATACTTATCGTTGGGGATCTTTATAGTGTTACCGCAGAAGGAAATGTAGTACTCACCGTTCTTCTTCTCAACAACAGCGTTGATGAAGTTCATCTGAGGAGTACCGATAAATCCTGCAACGAAGAGGTTGCAAGGCTTGTCGTAGAGATTTTGAGGAGTATCTACCTGCTGGATAAGACCATCCTTCATAACGACGATTCTGGTAGCCATCGTCATAGCCTCGGTCTGGTCGTGAGTAACGTAGATGAACGTGGTTCCAACGCTCTTGTGGAGCTTGGTAAGCTCGGTTCTCATCGTTGCACGGAGCTTTGCGTCGAGGTTAGAGAGAGGCTCGTCAAGAAGGAATACCTTAGGATAACGAACTATTGCACGACCGAGTGCAACACGCTGCTTCTGACCACCGGAGAGTGCCTTCGGCTTTCTGTCGAGAAGGTGAGCTATGTCAAGGATACGAGCTGCCTCTTCAACGCGGCGCTTGATCTCTTCCTTGGGGGTCTTTCTGAGCTTAAGACCGAATGCCATATTTTCAAATACGGACATATGAGGATAAAGAGCGTAGTTCTGGAAAACCATCGCAATGTCTCTGTCCTTAGGAGCTATGTCATTGACAAGCTTGTCTCCGATATAGAGTTCACCCTCAGAGATCTCCTCAAGTCCTGCGATCATTCGAAGTGTTGTTGACTTTCCGCAACCTGAAGGACCTACAAGAATAAGAAATTCCTTATCTTTGATCTCAAGGCAGAAATCGGATACGGCAGTAACGCCGCCCGGATACTTTTTGTAAATGTGCTTAAGTGAAAGGCTTGCCATTTAAAAAATCCTCCTGAATATATGAATACCTTTGATTAAACCTGATTTTTGTGTCAAGTCATACTTTTGACGATAAGACATTATAACATTTCCGCTACAAAAAGAAAAGTGGGTATTCAAACAAACTTTTGTAATTGCGTTTGTATACTTTGCACAAAAACACCTCGCGGCGCTCTGTCAATCCCCATTTTCTTCCATTTGTGTGAACGAATTTGTGCAATTTGACAATTAAATACGATATTTTTCAAGCAACGCGATCTCATCGTCCGTCAACGTCCTGAACTCTCCGCGAGCAAGAGATGAGTCAAGCTGCACGCCCGCAAAGCTGACGCGCTCCAGCTCCACCGTCTCTGCTCCCAGTGCTGCCGTCATTCTCTTTATCTGATGGAATTTTCCCTCGCGCAGCGTTATATATCCGCCGCATCCGACCTCGTCAAGAGCCAAGTCCGCGGGCAAGCACTCGTACCCGTCCTCAAGCACGATGCCCTCCCTCATCCTCTCGCACGCGTCTGCGGGGAGTCTTACGTCGGTCTTGAATCTGTACACCTTATCCGCGTGCCTTTTCGGAGACAGAAGAGAATGTGCCAGCTGACCGTCGTTTGTCAGTATCAGCAGTCCCGTCGTATCAATATCGAGTCTTCCGCAAGGAAACAGGCCCCTCGAGGCAAGCCTCTCGGGCAAAAGCTCCAGCACCGTCTTCTTTTTCGGATCGTCCGTTGCACTGATATACCCCTGGGGCTTGTTGAGCATAACGTAGGTGAATCTCTCGTAGACGATCTCTTCACCAAAATAGACTACCTTGTCCTTCTCCTCGTCTATCTTCATATCGGAGCTTGCCGCGCGCACTCCGTTTACGCTGACAGCACCTGCGCGCACCGCTTTTTTCGTCTGCGTTCTCGTGCTGACTCCCATCTCGGACAAAAATTTATCGAGTCTGACCATGATAGCTCCGCCTGCGGCGGCACCTCCCGTCCTTGTTCAAATGATAATGCAGATGATGACAAGCCCCACGGCACAAACGCCGAGAGCTAACGCAAAGGAAACGAGAAAAGCTCTCCAAAAATCCCCCATACTTCCCTCCTTGTCAGACGTACTCTTGTAGATTATCCGCTGGGGAGTGCGCCGTTATTCAAAAAGAGAGCAAAAGGGCGTTATTTTTTCTTTTCCTTTATCAAGTCCCAATACGCCTTCGCCGACAGCTCGGTCTTGTTCTCCGCGTACTCGTAATAGGTACGTTCAAGACCTCTCGGCATATACCTCTGCTCAACGTAGTGACCCGGATAGTCGTGCGGGTATTTGTACCCCTCGAACAGAGGAGAGCGCAAGCACCTCGGCATATCCGAGCCGAGCCCCGCGCGCACGTCCGCCGCCGCCTTCTCGTACGCTATATGAGCGGAATTTGACTTTGGCGAGGTCGCGAGCATTATCACCGCGTTAGACAACGGTATCGACGCCTCGGGAAGCCCCAGCTCTATTGCCGATTGACAGCAGGCGTAGGTTATCGCCGCCGCCATCGGATACGCGAGTCCCACGTCCTCGCTCGCTATTACCTGAAGTCTTCTGCACGCCGACAACAGCTCTCCCGCTTCAAGAAGCGAAGCAAGATAAAATATCGCGGCGTCGGCATCCGAGCCTCGGATAGATTTTTGAAGAGCTGACAACAGATCGTAATGACTGTCTCCGCTCTTGTCGTAGTTCATTCTGACGTTTGCGCTGAGCGCGTCCGCCGTCTCATCCGTCAGAGACGTCTCGGTAACGTAATAGGCGTTTTCGAGAAGTCCGACCGACATACGAACGTCCCCCGCGCATTTTTTCGCAATGCGCAAAAGCACCGCATCATCTGCCGTCTTTTCCGTTTCGTAAGTACGGTTGAGCTCCTCCCACGCGCGCCTTAGCACCTTTACCGTATCCTCCGGCTCTACCGACTTGAATTCAAATACGGACGAGCGCGAGAGCAGCGCGTTATAAACGTAAAAATACGGATTTTCCGTCGTAGAAGCTATGAGCGTTATCCGTCCGTCCTCTACGTATTCAAGCAGCGACTGCTGCTGCTTTTTATTGAAATACTGTATCTCGTCAAGATACAGAAGTATCCCGTCCGCTCCGAGCATTCCTTGCGTACGTGCGACCGCATCCTTGATATCGGCAATGGAAGCGTTAGTGGCGTTGAGCTTGACGATGCTCATTCCCGAATTTTTGGCGATTATCTCGGCAGTCGTCGTCTTTCCCGTGCCGGGAGGTCCGTAGAAGATCATACTTCCGAGTCTTTTCGCCTCGCAGAGTCGTCGCAATATTCCGTTTTTTCCAACCAGATGCTCCTGCCCCGTTATCTGATCGAGAGTCTGAGGCCGTATCTTGTCGGCAAGTGGTCTTGTATCCATAATAAACTCCATAAGTTAAACTTTTACGCGGTCAATTCACCGTCGTCCCGTCGACTATATACGCCATCAGCGCCGCGCCGACGGCGTCTTCCCTCTCGGAAGGGGTATAGCCGTTGAGTCCCCAGACGTCCTTTGCATCCGCAAAAGCAAGCGCCATCAGCTCTCCGTCAGAATAGCTCTTTGCCATTCTGAAGATATTCTCTCCGCTCTGTCTGATCTTTGAGTTCTGCACCGACATAGCAAAGAAGTCACCGGGCCCTCTCAATTCAAGGTCTTTTTCGGCTATCTCAAATCCGCTGTAGGTATTTTTCATTATCGAAAGGCGCTTTACCGCCGTCTCCGAATCGCTGTCCGAAACGAGAACACAGTAGGAGCGATTGTTTCCTCTTCCGACTCGACCTCTGAGCTGATGGAGCTGGGAAAGACCGAATCTGTCCGCATTCTCAACTATCATCAGAGTCGCACTCGGCACGTTCACTCCGACCTCGATCACGGTCGTGGAAACGAGGATCTTGATCTCGGAACGAACGAACGCCCCCATCACCGCATCCTTCTCGGCGCTTTTCATCCTTCCGTGCAAAAATCCGAGCGGTATATCGGGAAATACTCCCTCTCCGAGCTCCCTTGCGTAATCCACCGCCGCCTTCAGCGGAGGGGATTTTTCTTCAAGGTACATAAGATCAAACACGTCGATATCCGCGCGCTCGTCCTCGTCCTCAGTGCTTTTTTCTACGGTGGGGCAAACGATATATACCTGTCCGCCCTCTTCTTCTATCTGTTTTCTTATAAATGCGTTGAGCCTCGCTCGGTAGCTCTCGTTGACGCAGAAGGTATCCACACGCATACGCCCCTTGGGCATCGTGTCGATGATACTGACGTCGAGCTCCTTATACAAAAGCAACGACATCGTCCTCGGTATTGGAGTTGCACTCATATAGAGAGTATGCACGCCGCGTCCCTTTGAGGTAAGTGCTGAGCGTTGCCTTACTCCGAATCTGTGTTGCTCGTCACAAACGACGACACCAAGAGAGGAAAAGCTTACGTCTTCGCTTATGACCGCGTGCGTTCCTATCACGATATCTATCCTGTCCTCGCCCGTCGAGCGCAATTGACGCTTTATCCTGTCCTTTTCGCTCTTCTTCGTTGAACCGCAAAGAAGCGCACATCTGATACCGAGCAGATCAAAGAGCACCGACAGATCCTGATAGTGCTGCGTTGCGAGGATCTCAGTCGGAGCCATCAGCGCCGCCTGCATACCGTTTTTGACACTTATATACATAGCCGCAGCAGCACATACCGTCTTTCCGCTTCCGACGTCACCTACGAGTATACGGGACATACAGTAGCTGTCCGCGTCCGAATTTCCGAGATCTGCCCGAATATCCGCCACGACCTTTTTCTGTGAGTCTGTCAGCTCAAACGGTATTTTCTCCAAGAACGGAGCAATATCCGTGTCTTTCATATAAAAGCTTCTTTTTTCCCTGTCACTTTTCGTATAAGCGGCAGCGCAAAGAGCGTAGTTGAACATCTCGTCGTAAGCAAGCCGCCTTGCCGCCGCGCGCAGAGACTCCGCGTCCTTGGGCTTGTGGACGTTCGTCAGCGCAAAGGATAACGAGCACAATCCCCTCGCTCGTCTGAGCTTCTCGGGTATCGGGTCTGTCACGGCACTTGCAGCTATGCGCAGAGCCTGAGTCACCGCATCTCGCACGAGTCTTGAATTCAACCCCTCGCACAAGGGGTAAACGGGAAAGAGATCGGGGGGCGGTGTCAGCTCGGAATATTTTTCGTAGGTCGGAGAGCTCATCATGAGAGTGTTTCTCTTGCCCGCGCTCACCTTGCCGTAAAAGCGATATCTCTCTCCTACGGTGAAGGTGTCCTTTAGATACGGCTGATTGAAAAAGACCAGCTCTATTGAATCGGTATCGTCAAATCCCCTGAATTTCGTCAGCGTCATACCGCGCTTGATCATAGCGTTTTTCGGAACCGTAGCGACCGTCAGCACGACGGCGGCGGTATCCCCGTGACGCAGCTCGCTGATATTTTTTATATCTCCCCTGTTCTGATAACCGCGGGGAAAATGATAGAGAAGATCGGACACAGTCTCAATACCGAGCCGTGAAAACAGCTCCGCGCGTACCTTACCTATTCCCGACAGCTCCGTCAAGCGTGAAGACATCGTGAGCATCCGACCGCCTCCTTTCAAAACAAGATCACGCCTTTTTCTTACATTATAGTACAAAACGAGTTCAAAATAAAGAGAAAAATGCAAAATAAAGAAAAACAATTTTCAAAAAAGCCAAAAACGCACAATATCCACCGTCGCTCTGCGCATACTATAGATACCAATATATAATAAAGGCGCGAAAGGAAGAATATGAAAAGCTTTCAAAAACAACTCCCTCACGTTAAAAAAGAATTGATCATCAAAACAGAATACAAAAAAAGCCGGACTGCAGCATCTCCATTTTTAAGAACAAACGTATCTGCCGAGATAAGCTGTAGCATCATTCCGTTTCTCACCCTCACGCTTGCGGTGCTTATTCTCGTCCTTACGCTGATCATTCCCCAAAAAGCGAGAAAAAAATCGGATGCGGCAAAGCCATCAGAATAGTGTCACACCCCCATTTCACAGGAAAAGCAAAATTCTTTCCTCATTCTCCTCATTCGTTTTTTGCTTGACTTGTTTCCATTCAAATTCTATACTTTAATAGGAAGATATGTCGCTGTTTCTTGTTAAAAAACAACGACGATAGAAACAAAAGGAGAACAATGATGAAGAAGATCGTAGCCATGCTGTGTCTTTTTTCAATTCTGTTTGGAAGCATCGGCATAGAATGCTTTGCCGCAAAGCCCAATCAGATGATCGACACACAGAACAAGACCGTCATCTACAAAAACACTTTTGATGACGCATCCGCGCTTGATGATTTCAAGCAATTCAACGGTGAGTGGACCGTTTCGGCTGGAAAAGCAAGACTTAGCTCTTACTCAAACGGCAACACAAACTCGTTTATACTCTATAACGGATCAAGCTCTCTCACCACGCTTTCCGATTACGTTGTAGAGGTTGACGTTTATAACGTACAAAATGCCGCAGGACTCGTAGCCAGATGCGATCTTGAAAATGCAACGGAGACTATTCAAGGCTACAACGGATATAACATTTTCACAGGCACATCCGGAAGAAACATATCCATTCGCTCGGCAAGCTCCGACGGCTCGGTGACCACCCTCAACACGAGTATATGGTCATTCAACCCGGGCGACGACGTACATATTGAAGCGTCCTTCAGAGGAAAAGTTGTTCAGATAAAGATAAGCGACATGCACACAGGCAGGGTGCTTTGGGGATGGTCGGGCATAAACGACGAGCATCAGAGCGGTACCTTCGGACTTATGGCTTATACATACGTAGCAAACCTTGACGTTAGAAAGAGCCTCTTTGATAACCTTACTGTAAGCACCGTCAACCCCAATACCCCAGATACAAGTTTCAAAGCTGTCAAGGGAAGCTTTGATCAGACATACCCGGAAATGATCACGGCAAGCGCATCATCTACTGTGCTTTGGGATCAGTCCGTTTCTGCAAGCACGGGTACCGTAAAGACGAAAACGGCATCTCCCGACACTACAACTGCAGGCGTTATCTTCAATTACAGCGAAAGCAACGGATCATACTACAAATTCGGTGTTGATGCAGGTACTAACCTCAAGCTTATCAAGGTAAAAAACGGTATTGAGACCGTACTCAAAACAACTTCCCTCTCCGCTATGAAGATAGGTCCTTGGGGCTCAAGCGAAATCAAGGTAGTCTTTGACGGCAGTAACATATGGGGATATTATAACGATATGTGTCTTCTCCATTATACCGACTCAAATGCCCTTACGGGAAGCGGAATAGGAGTTTATTCGAACGTATCGGGAACCGTTTTTACTGATTTTGAATACTCAAGCACAAAAACTCCCGATAAGG
>JAZQXE010000075.1:0-10481 GCA_045632705.1 Eubacteriales bacterium
CATAATAACGTATTGATCTACGGTTAAATTTTCATAAAATTCATTCATTTGTTTTATGTATTTATCCGCAACCATTCCGTGTGACAACAATTCCACGTTTTGCGGGTCGCCGAGGACGTCGACCCCTACGATGCGAGATAAAATCTGTCGCCTTTTGTCCGTGCAGATCGTTATAAAATATGCACCTGTTGTGTTGTAATCAAATGCCTGTAACCTTGTAGGTTTTCTTTTCGGCACTTCTTTTTCTTTATCCATTTTCTTCCCCCATCCCATTATAACACAAATCGGCAGAGAAAACAATCTCTGCCGAAAATTTGTATATTGCGGGTCGCCGAGGACGCCTGTCCCTACGAGTAAACATCCTTATGAGAAGGAGCCTTACCCCGTCCTTTTCGTTATATTTTTTACTTTGTGCCGAAGAGTCTGTCGCCCGCATCTCCAAGACCGGGGAGAATATAGCCGTGCTCGTTGAGGCATCTGTCGAGGGTAGAGACGTAGACCTTTACGTCGGGGTGCGCTTCCGCTACCTTGGTGAGTCCTTCGGGAGCACCGATAATAGCCATGAACTTGATATTCTTGCAGCCCTTGTCTTTGAGAAGCTGTATCGCGTCACACGCGCTTCCTCCCGTTGCGAGCATCGGGTCGATGAGCATTACGAGCTTGTTCTCAATGCCCTTTGGGAGTTTGCAGTAATAGGTGTCGGGCTCGAGCGTTTCTTCGTTGCGGTACATACCGATATGTCCTACCTTCGCGAGCGGAAAGAGAACGTGCACTCCGTTTACCATTCCGAGTCCTGCGCGGAGGATAGGCACGATAACGATCGAGTCGTCCTCAACGACGTACTGCGTGCAGGTCTCAAGGGGCGTCTTTACCTCTTTTGCGATGGTGGGAACGTTTTCCTTGAGACTCTCATAGGTCATAAGAGTCGTTATCTCTGAAACGAGCTCGCGGAACTCCTTCATCGACGTTTTCTCGTCGCGGAGTATCGCGATCTTGTGATTTATCAGCGGGTGATTGAATACGACGACGTTTTCATAATTTTTCATAACCGAACTCCCTCGATATCAGTTGTATTTTTCGTTTTTCTTTTCAACTGCACTGAGTATAGCGTTCGTTACGATACCAATGATAAGTGCGGTTGCGATAGGCGTGATCTGGATGGTTTTGAGTATCTCTCCGCTCTCGCCGATAGCGTAAGGAATGAGTATCTTCAGTCCTCCTATTCCCGCTATGAGAATAGAAGCGATAACGAAGAGGTTTTTGTTATTGTCGAGGTTGACCTCGCGCAGCATCTTGAGTCCCGATACAGCAATGAAGCCGTAAAGAGTCAGACAAACGCCGCCCATTACGCAGGAGGGGATGGTCTGGAGAAGTGAGGTCAGGGGTGTGAAGAATGCAAAGAACAGACACATAAACGCCGTCGTCGTGATAGTAACGACGGAAGCGTTCTTCGTTACGGCTACGCATCCGACGCTTTCACCGTAGGTGGTGTTGGGGCAAACGCCGAACATCGTACCTGCGATAGAGCCGACGCCGTCACCGAGCAGAGTTCTCTTAAGACCGGGCTCTTCAATGAGATCCTTGCCGATAATAGATGAGAGGTTCTTGTGGTCGGCAATATGCTCTGCGAAAACGACCAGAGCAACGGGGAGGAACGCAACGACGACCTCAATGACACCGCCAAGGTCAATTATCTTTGCGCTACCCTCGGAAGCCGCGATGATGTCAGCGGGGAGATTGCCGCTTGCCAGCTCCTTTACCGCCTCAACGAGAGCGAACTTGGGAACTGTAAAGAATGCGGAAATTCCTACGAACTTGCCGTCGGAGATGAAGTTGCTGATAAAGGGATCCCAGTTTATGATCTTCAAGTAGTCGATATTTAAAGCAAGACCAATTGCCGTGAGAATGGAAGCGACTGCATATCCTGCACCGATACCGATAACGAAAGGTATGAGACGGGGCATGGTGTACTTTTTCTGTACCGAGCAGATAACTATAACTATAAACGCAACCAGACCACACGCGAGAGCCGCGAGGTTGTAGCTTGCGTACATTGCGGGAGCGCTGTTTGCCTTTACGATGTCACCCATCGCGTTTACCGCAAGGGACAGACCAATGAGCGTTACCGTCGGGCCGATGATGACGGGAGGCATGAGCTTTGCTACCCAGCTCGTACCGACGAAGTGAACGACCAGCGCGAGCGCAACGTAAACGAGACCAGCTACCGTTGCACCAACGACTATACCGCAGTAACCGTATGAGATCGCGACTGCGAGCGAGCCGAGGAATGCAAATGAGCTGCCGAGAAATACGGGGCTGTTGAATTTGGTAAAGAGCTGATAAACGAGTGTTCCGATTCCCGCACCGAATATAGCCGCAGGAATTTGCGTCGGAAGACCAATGAGCGTAGGTACCGCTATCGTAGCGGCGAGAATTGCCAGAAACTGCTGGAACGCAAATATCAGGCGTTTGCCCATCGTGGGTTTGTCGTGGATGTCGTAGATCATTTTTTCTGCCATATCAATACCTCTGTCTTTTTTTGTAGTATTTTGGATATAACTGATTTATTATAGCACGATATGTTATATAAAGTCAAGCAAACGAGAGCTTTTCTCCCTGCCGTTTATCCCTGCTTTTTGGTAAAGTCGAGCGTTATAACGCCGTCCCGTTCGTAAAAGGGAATAAAGACGGGCCGCGCCTTTCTTTCGTTGGTATCGGTGTTTGGCGAGTGCATCGCCATATAGGTGTGTCCCGCGGCGGAAGTGAAGAGCATCGGATGCCCGCCGTCGTACTTTCCGCCCGTAGATTTTGTGTAGATGGGATCTTTGTCGTGCGACCAGACGCCGTCTATTCTGCCGTTTGAAGAGCGCGCCACTCCGACGCAGTACCCCTCGTCGTTAAAGCTCGACCAGAGCATGAGCAGCTCTCCGTTTGACGCCGTGTACATAAAGCAACCGTCGGTTACTCCCGACTTTGTCCAGGGAGCGTCGGTTGCGAGGAAGAGCTGTATCGGCTCGGAGATGAAGTGAGTGAGCTCTGGCGAGAGCTTCGCCGCCGCCATAGCACCCACGGAGTTTGGCATGCTCGTCCATTCGTGAACGAACACCATCCACGGCTGACCGTCGGCGTCGATATACAGCGTGCCGTCGATAGCGTCCCACTCGCGGGGCGTTACGTGTCCGTCGGATACGATCTCAAACGGCCCCTCGGGACGCGTGGCGCGGAATATCGCACACCCTCTGTGGTTCGTCTTTGACGAGTAGTAGGTCGTGAACATATAATACGCCCCCGCATACTCGTATACCTCGGGAGCCCAGAAGTCCTTTTGCGCGTCGGCGGGCTTTGTGACTACGTTTGAGAGCTTCATATACGAGCCGTCGAGCTTCTTTCCGATGCTCTTGTAGCAAGTCCAACCCGTGCCGTAGATGTAGTATTTTCCTTCGTGCTCGAGCACAAACGGATCGCGTAGCTTTTCGATCAAGGTCGTCACAAAATACGCCCCCTCGTCTTCTTCGGTCTTTTTGTCACTCGCTTCGTCGGTTACGGTGTTGGGGAACTCCGTCGACGTTTGCTCGGTGTCGTCTGCGGAAGGGACACTAACCGCCCCGGAGCAGGAAACAAGCGCAACGCAGAGCGACACGCACAGCAGAGATATCCCGATACGAGCGCAACTACTCTTCGCTTTTTCTCTTATCTCAAATGACCTTCTCATCAGTCCTTCTTCTCCGCGAGCTTGTCAAGGCGTACGTTTCTGAAATAAAGGAAAATGTCCACTCCGACCATGCACATATTGAGGAAGTAGAAAAACAAAACGTACCATTTCTCGGAAAAAGCCGCCATATACGCGACGTTCGTGAACTTTGACGCTATGCCCGCTATGTAGCCGAAGAAAATAAGGCAGAGAAAGGAAAGACTCTTTCCGCGGGCAGTCCTCGCCTTGTAGGACTTGATCACGTTTGCAGGCCAGGACATACCAAAGCTCACTATCATAATTATTTCAAGAATTTCAGACATAATATTCTCCTTAGATGCTTTTTTTAGAGTATATAACATTATCAAAGGGTTGTCAATCACTTCCGCCTCTTTTGGCAGGAGAAGGCTCGGTTATGAGGACGCAAAAAACGATACGCATAAAACCAAACGTCCCCCTCAATCGTACCCGCACAAAACACAAAAGGCCCTCGCCGGTGGCGAGTTCCTTTTTGGTTATTCGATCATTCTTCGATCAACGCCATGATCTTGATGATCTCGAGGGCGTCTCTGTTATTGATCTTGGAGTCTGCGTTCATATCAGCAGAGTAGTTAGCGTAGGAAACGTCATCCCAGCCTGCGAGAGCTCTGATGAGGAGCGCTACGTCAGCGTTGGTCACGTTGCCGTCCTCGTCCATATCACCCTTTTCGGTGGTGTAAATGATCTCGTAGTTTTCGAGGTGAGCGTACTGAGGATCACCTACGGGTTTTTCGCTGTAAGCAACGTGGTTTTCGATAACGGAAGCAGCCGCGCTGATCGTTACGCTACCGGTGTTGAGAGAAGCGTCGTAAACAACTTCAGAGAGGGTTGCGGTTCTCGTTACTACGTAGAACTTGATGCCTGCTCCGATCGCGATGCCGTCGAGGGAGACGTCGACGCTTCCGGAGAGGTTGGTCATTGCTACACATCCGCTTGCATAGCCGCTGTCGCAGTAACCTGTGATCTTGCCGCCGAGAAGCTGTACGGTCATATTGCCCGAGTAGTTACCTATGGGAGCCTTTGCATCCTGTCTTCTGTTTCCGAGAACGATCTGACCGAAGGTACCGTTTTTGATAATGATGCTTATATCTTTATCGGAGGAAGCAGAATGAACGGAGTCGTAAGTCGTCGTTGCAAATGCGCCTTCGATATCCTGGCTCTTGTATACGAGGTAACCTGCTACGAATACCACGTCTGCAGTGCCATTTGTTACGTTGTTGAAGTTTTCACCGATCGTAGCATTGTTGTACCAACCAATGATGCTGGGAGCGTTTGAGGTAGTGATGAGAGTGAGCTCATCTATTTCAAAGTCGGAGCCGAACTTCATGGTGTTACCGCCCCAGGTGAGCGTTGCGTCTGCATTGTAGCCTCTGATGGTGATCTTTGCAATATCGGTGGGGGTCATAATGTCGGCAGCGACATCATAGTTATCGAGAATAACGAGCTCGCCGCCGTTCTTGTTGAGTCTTGCAAGACCTATCTCGTAGTGAGTAGAAGGATCGTCGATCGTGCCTGCGCCCGTGAGTGAGCCGTTATTTGATACGTAGAAGGTATCAACGTAGTATCCTTCGGGAACGTCGCACGCACCCTCAAAGATAGCAGCGTAGAACGCCTCTGCCATAATAGCGTAACCTGCATCGTGAGGATGGAGGTTATCGGCTGCGAGTACCTGACCTGCGAGAACTGCCTCGTAGGTGTTAGCGTTGAGCTCAAACAAGGTTGCGTCAAATCCCTCGGAGCAGAGAGCTGCAACTATTCTTCTTATTGCGGGCTCAACGATAGAAACGTTTCTTGCCTGTCTTGAGGGAGAGTCAAGGCGAAGGATAGGAGTAGCAACGTAGATCTTTTCTACGGAGTCGAGCTCTGCTACGCCCTTGATGAGAGCATAGTATCTGTTTTCAAAGTCTTCAGCAACACCCTTGGTACCGCCTGCAGAGAGACAGTCGTTGGTGCCGAGTGCGAAGGACATGATCTGAGGATCAAATTCTTCCATAAGAAGATGATACTGGAGAGTGTCGTTGTAGTAGTATTTCGTTGAGGGGAGAACACCCGAAGCACCGACACCGAAGTTACCGACCATATATTCGTCGGAATCGAGCATAGCCTGGATGTATGCGGGATATGAGTATTTGGAAGCGTCCGTAGAGCCTGTTCCCTGGGTGATGGAGTCACCGACGAAACCAACTCTGATAGGCTCGCCAGCCCCCGTTGCCGTGTCGTTTACGTAGTCTACGAACTTGTAGCTGACGTATTCGGAGAGAGTGTCGGAGTAGGTAAGGGTAGAAACCTTATCCTCGCCCGCGTACGCTTCGGTTCCGCGCAGGTCAACGAGGAATCCTTCGGGGAGAACTACGTCGTCTGCGAGAACTACGTCAACGGAGCCTCTGACAAGAGAAGGTGCCTTTATGTTGTAGTACTGTGCGTAGATGTTGCCGTTGAGAGTTGCGCCGCTTACGTTGATAGCGATATCGCCCTTGTAGCCGTATGCACCGTAGAGGTTAGCACCGCCGTAAGTACCGATAAAGCCAACACCGTAGATGTTACCGCTGATATCGCCGCCGGTTACGTTGATCTCAACGTCGCCGCTTGAATAGTTAAAGCCTGAACCCGAGATAGCGATGCCGTAGGAGTCACCGAGGATCGTTCCACCGCCTACGTTGATGGTAACCTTACCCGAGTTGTGACCGACAGTGTCGCCGCCGCGGCGGTTACCGCCCGAGATAACTCTCCAGGTACCCGAGTTTACGGTGATAGAGCCGTCGTAGGAGTTGGATCTGTTTTCTACCGTGTCCTCGCCGTCTATCTCGAGATATCCGAGGTAGAGAGTGGGGTAGAGATCAGCGGTGTCGCCGTAAGTACCCGAGAGAGTACAGCTGACGCCCTCACCGATCACAAAGTTGTTATACTCAAGGAAGAGCGGAACGGTCATATTCTTGTCAGAGCAGATCTCGATGTTTTCGAACTTGATCGTGTTGCCCGCACCCGAGTTTTTGAATATGATGTAGGACTTGATGATGAGCTTGGGGTATACACCGTCGCCGTCAACGTCCATACTGGTTATCGTGATATCCTGCTTTGAGCCCTCGCAGGTGATAGCGCCGTTGATGATGAGATCGTCCACGAGAATTATCTCGATGGGAGTGTCAACGTCGAGAGTAAAGGGAGTTCTCATGCTGTTTGCAGGAGACTCGGGAGACGTACCGTCGCCCTTACCGCCGTCCTTTACGTAATACTTCAGAGAAGAACCGTCTTCCCATCCGCATCCCTGGCAAATACCGTCAACGAAGTTGTGGTTGCCCGTGATAGCGCAGACCTCTTCGTATTCGGTAGTGAGTACGGTACCCTCAAAGTTTGCAAAGGTAGCGGCGTTGAACTTACCGTTCTTGAAAAGCTCGGGATCAACGATTACGGTACCTTCACCAACGATGGGAGCAAAGCCGCCAATGTTATCACCGAGGAATATTGCAGTACCGCCTGCTTTTACCTCGATAACGGGTCTGAGCGCAATGTTCGTGAGACCCTGAACGTCGTTGAATACAGCGGTAGCGCCGTTAGCTATAGCGTACGTAGCGCCGGGGGCGGTTCTGTTGTAGAAGTTGACGTGCTCGAAGATTACGTCGGACTCAAAGACCAATACCATATCGGTGTGAGTCATGATAGAGCCGTTTTGCTCGGCTGCATTTCCGAGAACGTCCTTTTCTCTGAGGTCGAGATTGAGCTCGGCGTCACCCGTGTATCCGACTATCTCCGCGAAATTGTCGGGGAGGATAGCGGTGAACTTAACGGTAGAGCCAAAGCTCAATTTGAAGTTGTCACCGATATATCCCTTTTGTACCGGGTATACGGTACCGCCGTTGGGTATTCCGTTCAAAAGTTGCGAACCGCCCATAACGGTAGTAACTGAAGAACCTACTGCGTTCTTGAAAGCGGCAGTGTCATTTCCCCAGAAAGCGATAGCGTCGCTCGTTACCTCGGGGATAGTGTAAACGTAAGGCTCGTTTTCGGTATATCCGCAACCGAGACATACGCTGATATACTCGCCGTCTACGAGCTTTGCGCCCATAACGTGATGTTCACCGTAGCAGAGAGGATTTCCCTCGAGATCGTAAAGATTACCGACGAACTTGCTGAACTGGCTCATCTCGATGCCGTTGCCGATGAGGTCCTTGTCAACGTAGATGGTACCTTTTCCGCTATAGCTCTGCGCACCGCCTGCCTTGAGCACGAGCGTAGCGCCTGTGTCAACTGTAAGTCTTGAGTTATACAATGCTTTGTTTGCGGTCTTTGAATACAAGAACTGCACGTTCTCGCCGATGACCATCGTAGCGCCGTTGGATATCTTCAGGTTTGCTACGTTAGACTCGTTCAGACAGCCTCTTTGGAGAATGACGATATCGTCAAAGATAACGTCACTGTTGAAGGTCATCGTCTTGAGCGCCGCTACCATGAACATACCTGCCTGATCTCCGTCAACTGCGGGGTTAGCAGGGTTGTAGTAGAGCGTGCCGTCCTCTTTCTTTGCCGTAATGAGCACGGGGCCTCCGGTCTGTACCGTAGCGTCTCCGCTGACGTAACCCTTAACGGGGACTCTGATAGTACCGCCGTTTGGCAGGGCCTTAAACGCCTCACCGACCGTTGCGTACTTTGCTCCGCCCAGCTTGTTGAAGGAGAAGCTCGTCGCGTCAGACGAGGTCACCGTGGGCTCTGTGAATTTTTCCTCTGTATTTGTCGTTGTGTCCTCTATCTCTTCAGCATGCACGCCAAACGTTGCGAGCATACCGAGGGGAAGAGCCAAAACAACGGCAAGGAAAAACGCCAGAAGTTTTTGCGATTGCTTTTTCATATGTTTTCCCTCCATATAAAATGAAATATAGTGATACACATCTATTTTACAACAAAATTTCCCCTCTCGTCAATATCAATATGAACAAATGTCACAAAACGATAAAAAAATGTGCATTTGCACAATTTTGCTCTGTTTCTTTTGTCGCCTATGCCCATACTTCTCCGTTTATTTTGGCGGACAATGCAGAAAAATACTATTGCATTATCTATTGATAGTATAGTATAATCAAACCATAAAAGGCTTGTGGTTTTTCGGCAAGCGGACAAGCCTCGTTTAACAGTAAAGGAGATATTCCTAATGAACAGCGCAAAGCACAAGTCGGTAAAAGGCGTGATCGCCCTGTTCCTTTCCGTTATCTTTTTATCAGCTGCGTCAAGCGCACTCGCGAGCAGCCCCTCCATCTCGCTGTCCGACACTATACAGTCGGAAGCCATCTACGATATCATCGGGGACGACGCAACCTACTATTCGTCAGGCAAAAACGAATGGCTGCTTGGAAGACGTGATTTTATTTCTCATTTCGAGGGGGCGCAGACTCTGCTCGGAGTGCAGGAGGGAATCATTTTGTCAAACGGCCCCGTCTACGACAAGTTTGGGCTGAGCTCTGCCTACACGAACACTCCGATAGGCAACTCCGACGCCGATCTGAAGGCTCTCATCACCTCCACCGGTGTAAATATGAGAAATGGCACCGCTACCTCCCTTACCGTTTCGATGAAGGCAAGCGGAACGCTGATGACTATTGACTGGATGTTCCTCACGACCGAGATGAACAAATACAGAGCATATTGCGACGTTGCGGCGATCTTTATCTCCGTCAACGGCGGTCCCTTTGAAAACGCGGCGTATATGCCAAACGGTGGAATAGTAAGCGCAAACTCAATGAGAGGCGATCCCTCCCAGAACACCCCTCTGACAGCTGACACGACGCTTCCATACGTTACGACCGATATGAACAATACCCGCAGCGGCTACAACGGCATAACAGATCTGTTTACCCTGCACAAAGAAGTCTCCGTCAATGACGTAGTCACGGTCAAGTTCGTTTTAGCTGACGTTGAGGACGACAAAAACGAGTCGGCACTCGTCATACCTACCAACGCCATCAACTTTACTAACGAGGATGCTTTTCTCAATGGCAACAGAATAGCACTCGAGCTTGATACTCCGATATCCGACGCAAGCGACGTCAAGGTAACTGTTGACGGCACAGTCTATGACAGCGAGGACTTCAGCGTTCTTTACCCCGAGTCTCTCGCTCCCGTCATACTTTTAAAAGAGACACCGCAACTCACCTGTCAGAGCGCGATCATCGTCAGCACGGGCGCGGGTGATGATATTTCCGTCGGTCACAAGGTAGTCCACGACTGGTCGGGCGATTACGAGATATTAGCCTATACCCACAAGCAAAAATGTGCAACTCCGTCCTGCGACGCCACAACCGATGCGGAAAATCATTCCTTTACCTACACAGTAACCGATACTACGATAACGCAACGGTGCATTTGCTCTCACGAGTCGCACCTAACGCTTTCGATGGATCCCGAGGCAAAGCAGCCGTTTAGATATACGGGAAGCTCGATCAGACCTCTGATCCTCACGATAGACGATAACTGGATCACGCATTTCACTCCGAGCGTCAAATACGAAAACAATTACGCTCCCGGAACTGCCCGAGGATACGTAACGGTGGGGGATGCGACGGTTGAGATCTCGTTTGAAATTATCAAAGCGACGACTCGCCCGCCATATACCTTTAATATTCACGCCGAATCGTATTACGGAAAGTGCGACGGATACCTTACCAACATCAATACCTCGATGGAATACCGCCGTGACGGAGAGAGTCAATACACTCCCGTTCCCGACGACGACACGCCAAGTCGGATCGTAGCCATGTCGTTC
>JAZQXE010000076.1:0-17699 GCA_045632705.1 Eubacteriales bacterium
GGGTAACTGTTGAAGTCTGCAAGGTCGTTGGGGTCAAAGCATGAGTAAACGGGCATTCCGCCACATTCCTTTGCGGTAGAGAAGATAGCACAAACGCCCGATACCGAGCCGCCGTAATACTTGATGGCGTCGATCGCGGATTCGACCGTCTTTCCCGACGCTACCGAGACTGCGAGCACGAGCACGTTTTTGCCGTTTATCATAGGTACGATATTGTCGCGGAAGAGAAGCTGGCTTGAATTCGTCGTTTCGGGAGTTACGACGTATATCGATTTGTGAGCGTTGAGATTGATGAAGTCAGCCTTTGAGAGCTGGTCAGCGAGACACGCTCCGATGACTTCCGTGCCGTCAAGACAGAGAATGGTATCAACGACGGTCGTGTGATAGAAGTAAGCACGCAATTCCTCGGCTACCGCTTTGGCCTCGGACATACGAGTTTTTTGTGCTACGACGTCTATATAGTAATTGCTGTGACAGTTGGGAGTTGCAAAGTGACCTCTTGCCACGCGCAGAAAGAGATTGTTTCTTTTGGTTTCGTACTTAAAGGTATTGTTGGTAGGCATAGCTTGTCTCCTTTTTGCAATTAGTGTTAGGTATATTTTACTATATTGTTTTGCTTTTTTCAAGACAAATACGGTAAAAATGCAAAAAAATGAATAAAAGCGGCGGCTCGTCATTACAAATCGAGCCGCCGCTTGCTTTCGTTTGATCGATCAATGGTGCTTTTGCGCCTTATACTTTGATATCTGGCGCGACGCCGCCGTTACGAGTACTATACCGAGAGACAGAGCCAAAGACAGTTTTAGCGTGAGCGCCGCACTGTGAGCAAATCGCTCGGCGTCCGAGGCGAGTGCGTAAGACATCGTATAGTAGAGCGTACCTCCCGGAATGAGCGGGACGAGAGTCACGATGCAAAAGGTAGTAGAGGGGGTTTTTACCTTTCTTGCGAGTATCTCGGAGTAGAGCGTCATCACAAGAGAAACGATAAAGTACGCGGGTACGTCGTGTAGAGAGCAGAGGCGCAGGACGAGCAACAGCGTCCAGGAGAACATTCCGCCAAGAGCGCCGAGCCATAGCTTTTTGCCTCTTATATTAAAGATAAATCCGTACGCGAGCGTACCGCAGAGAGCTGCCACACATTCGAGCAGCATATCGAGGAGGACGTTGATACTTATCATACCACACCTCCGAAGAGAAACGCCACTACTATGTAGCCGAAGGCAATAGAGAAGGCGAGCATTACCGCTTCTATCATTTTGAGAACTCCCGAAATGCTGTCTCCCGTAAAGAGATCACGCAGGGAATTGGTAAGACCAATGCCGCTTATGAGAGTCATAATGTTCGCTATCATTACCTTGTCGATATCGGATATGATGCCGAAGTGAAGGCAAAGATAAGCGCAAAGAGCGGCTATAAAGGAGCAGATAAAGCGGTGCAGGAGCTTGTTTGTGTGTATTTTATCCATTCCGACGGCGATAACTCCAACGAGAAGACCCGTGAACAGAGAAACGAAAAATTCCTCAAAGGTGCGCGCGTCAAAGAGAAGCGAAAACGCTGCCGCTACGATACCGTAGAAGAATATCAGCGTGCCGCTCTTGTATTTTGGGCAGTTATCGCATATTTCGGACAATTCCGCCGTGAGCGAGTCGGGGTGGGGGGTGTTCTGCGTCATATTTCTCACGAGTGAGTTCAGTCTGTCCAGACGCTCGATATCAATGCCCGTGATCTTTATTCTTTTGGTCTGTGTGTAGACCTTGCCGTTTTTATCCTCGTAGGATATGATGACGTTTGAATTGGTAGCAAAGATATCCGTGCTGACAATGCCGTAGGCGGCACCTATTCTTTTCATTGAATCTTCAACTCGGTTTATCTCCGCTCCCGACACTATCATCTGTTCGGCTATCTTCATTGAAAGCTTCAGGAGCTTTTCGGTCATATCATACCTCAACGCTTTGATCTTGTACTTGAGCTTTTCCTGCCGCCGCGAGTGCCGCGTCTATATTCGGACAGAAATTCTCCTCGCCCACCGTATCGTAGAGTCCCGAGTGCTTTATCGCCTTCATCGGTTCGTCGTTTACGTGGGAGAGTATTACGCGGATGCCCTCAGCCTGACAACGCTTGCAGAGATTTTCGAGCTCAAGCAGGGCACTGACGTCGAGCGTGGTCACGCCTCTCATTCTCAGTATGACGCAACGGCAGTCGCTCTCGTCCGCTACGAGTGCGAGCTTTTCTGCAGTACCGAAGAAGAGCGCTCCCTCAATCTCAAACACTCTGACGTCCGAGGGCACGTCCTTGAGTCCGTTTCTGTCAGCCTCGTATTTCCAGGCGTCTATACGGGTGCGGTCTGCCATCTTTTTCATAAAGATGAATACGGAGAGAACGAGACCTACCGCAATAGCAACGACAAGGTCAAATATGACGGTCAGAGCAAAGGTGAGCGTCATTACGAGAATGTCAGCGGCGGGTGCGGTCTTCACGATACGGACGAACTTTTTCCACTCGCTCATATTATACGCAACGACGAATAGTATTGCCGCAATTACGGGCATCGGAATGAGGCTCGCGTAAGGCATGAGAACGAGCAGAACGAGCAGAAGAACTATCGAGTGTACCATACCCGATACGGGCGTTTTCGCTCCGTTTTTGACGTTTGCCGCAGTTCTCGCGATAGCTCCCGTTGCGGGAATTCCGCCAAAGAATACCGAGCCGATGTTGGCAACTCCCTGTGCGACCAGCTCTGCGTTTGAGTTATGCTTGTCGTTTACCATACTGTCCGCAACGACGCAGGATAGAAGTGACTCGATAGCCGCGAGAATGGCTATTGTAAAGGCGTCGGGAATGAGTGCGGTTATCTTGTCAAGGCTGATATCAAAAGACCCAAAGTCTACCTTCGGCAGTCCCGCAGGTATCGTGTATAGGTCTCCTATCGTAAATACCGCCTCGTCAAATCCGGGAATGAACGCTACCATCAGCGCTCCTGCGACGACGGCGATGAGAGAGGGCGGGAGCTTCTTTTCAAACTTGGGATATATTATCAGTATCGCAAGAGAAACGACACCTACTACGATCGCCTGCCAGCTGAAAGTGGAAAAGTGAGCGATATTAGCCTCGATCTTTTCGAGCGTTTCAACGGGACGTATGCCGTCTGCGTACACGATACCGAAAAAGTCCTTTATCTGACCGATGAGTATCGTTACAGCGATTCCTGCGGTAAATCCCGTCGTTATCGTGTGGGGAATGAACTTTATCATCGAGCCGAGCTTGAATACTCCCATTAAAATGAGCATTATTCCCGCCATAACGGTCGCAATGAAGAGTCCCTCCATTCCGTTTGCGGCAACGACGCCCGCAACTATCGTGGCAAACGCGGCGGTAGGGCCTGCGATCTGCACGCGGCTGCCTCCGAGCAGAGCAACGAGAAAGCCTGCTGCTATCGCGGTGTAGATACCGCAGGCAGGCTCAACGCCCGAAGCGAGCGCCAGAGCTATCGAGAGGGGAAGTGCGATTATCGCAACGATGATACCTGCCGTAACGTCGGATATCAGCTGTTTTCCGCGGTAGTCGCGAAGTAAAGTAAAGAGCTTTGGAGTCAAGTAAAATTTATTCAACGTTTATCGCCTCTTCTTCTTAATTTTAAGCAACAATCAGTATAACACAACAATATCTAAAAGTAAAGTTTATATAAAATAAAAAATCACCGCTAAGCATAAAAAATGCGCAGGCACGGTGTGGCTACCGTGTCTGCGCGTTTTTCGTTATCTGACATTTCGCTTCATTACGATCGTGCCTGCTGGAGCTTCTTCAGCTCGAGCATATCGCGGTTGTTTACCTTTCCGTCTCCGTTTACGTCAAAGGACGCCACGTCGTATTTTTCCTCGGGGTGTCCCGATAGATAGGATACGACGAGCCCAACGTCTCTTGAATCGACGACTCCGTCGTCGTTGAGGTCTCCCTCCACGTCGTAGTAGCCGATAACGGCGTACAGCGTGACGCTTACGTCCTTATACGAGAGAGCGGGGAATACTTCAAGCAGAGAGCTTGTGTCGGGGAATATCTTTGCCTCTCCGCCCTCCGTCAGAGCCCATCCGACGAAACGCTCTTCCTCCGAGAGCATCGGCAACAGATCGTGCGGGATCGCCTCGCCGCTTTCGGTGCCGTTGGTCGTCAGTGTTATCTTTTCGGAGTTTTCAGCTCGGCAGATATTGCCCTGCGCGTCTACATAATATTCGTGTGTAGTTGACGATAATTGCTCGGTCCAGGTAGACTCGGAGATGACGCACCATCCCTCGACGCCGTTATATACCGTCTTTCCCCACGTATACTTGGAGCAGCATGCCGTTTCCGTTACTACAAAGATGGCGAGAGGGGAGATAGAGCCTACCTTGCCGTATGAGGTAGAGGGGCCGGAGCGCATATTCAGCGTTTCCTTTGTGTCTATATGCTTGTAGGTGCCGCACAGACCTGCTTCGGTCACATACTCGGTCGACGCCTTGAAGCTGACGCTGAGGGTGTGCAGAGCGTCTGTTATATTCTCACCGTCCGTCTTTACGGAAACGAGATTTGAAAAGATATGTATTCCCGAGAGTGAACTTACCCCGACACCCGAGAGATCGAGCGTCTTTACCTTCATCGCCTCGCATAGCGACAGATGACCGTCACGGTCGGTGTCGTATCTGTTATAGACGTATTTTCTGAGTACCGCATCCTCGAATATACCCGCCTCCGCCTGTGCGTTGTAGACGTAATACTTTCCGGTCGAGGAGAGGGAATAAAAGAGCTTTATATACTCTGCGTATCTCGATATGTGGTCGTGCTTCACGTCGAGTGCACAGCGGTTGTAGCACGAGCCGCCGCTTCCGAGCTTCTTTACCCTGAGCTGTGAGTTGTAGGTGCCGTTTATCGGCTGGTTATAAAAGCGCAGGCGCGAGAGTATCTCCGTGCCCTGCGACAGATAATATTTTATCGTGTAGGAGCGCTCCTGCCTGTCGGAGAACATAGTGCCCTCGGTGTATATCTCAAGGTGCAGATGAGGTGAATAGGACATTCCGGTGCTTCCCGACTTTCCGAGTACCTGCCCTTGCTTTACCACGTCTCCCGAGGAGACCTTGTAGCTATTCAGATGCGCGTATCTTGAGTAATATTTTTCTCCGTTTTCGCCGAAATGCTCGACGATCACGTTGTTTCCGTAGTCCGAGTGGTATCCTACGTGGAACACTCTGCCTTTTTCTATTGCGATTATCTCCGTACCCGATGCACAGACGAAATCTATACCGCCGTGAAGTCCCGGCAGAGAGTCGTTTTTGTTTTCATAGTAGTAGTCAATGCTCGAGACGTCGAGTCGTCCCTCGGCTATGGGGAGTATGGGGGAAAAGGAGCCGTTGTCGTATTCCGCACGGTCAAGCTGAGAGTCTGCAGCTGAAACGGAAAAGAGTCCTATCGCGTGCGAAAAAACGAATATCATAGCCAAAAAAGTGCAAAAGAAAGATAAAACGGCAGACCTGCAAAAATGGCAAAACGATCTGTTTTTCGACGTGTATCCCGTCATATTATTACCCTCCGATTTTTTTGCTTCAAGACCGCTGTATAATAATATTTTACCTTAAAATTTTCGGCAAGTCAACAAAAAAACGGATATTACGACAATATTTACAAGTTGGAAATTTATGCCGACCGAGCTTTGAAAAAGAACCTACGACACACCGCTTTTTCCTTCTTCGGTGCTCGGCTCACGGCTCGGTATGAGCGCCCCCGCTATCCTGCTCTCACCGTTGTTTTTTAAGTGAAAGTAACCGATAAACGAGAACGCCGCCGCACCGACGAGATTTACGAACATGTCGAGCATCGTGTCGTACAGACCGACGTCGATATACCCCTCGATATGCACGTCTCCCCCCGCGGTATGCAGAGTCGTGCCGATGATGTCGGTTATCTTGTGCGCGCGGTTGAGAGATTCCGAGTCAAATAGCACGCTCGATATCTGCCGTACGACCGTGTCCTTTTGCGTATCGTATGAGAAGACACGGTCTATGCCGAACTCTAAAAATTCCCACAATACGCCTATCGTCATAGAAAAGCAGAACGCCACGACACAACAAAACAGAGGCGATAGCTCAAAGCGGAGTCTGTCGTTTTTGTTAAAAATATCAACGAGACAAAATCCAAACGCCGCAAACATAAATCCGTTTACGGTGTGGAGCATATCGTCCCAGAAGGGAAACTTCAGATAAAAGCACTCTATCTCTCCGAGTATCTCCGCGCATACGACGAAAACGTAAACGACGATCTCGAGTGCGGTTGGGATGTCTATTTTTAACTTTTTTTCGAGTATGCTCGGTATAAAGAGCAAAAACAGAGCGAGAAAACAGGTGAAAACGTTCTCCCACTGACCGAGAAAGACACTTCTCACCATCACCGCAAGCACGAGAGTCCTCGTTGCGACGAATACCGCAAACGCTCCGCGGTCACGCTTTACGTGCTCGGTGAGGGTGGCAAACGTCCCTTTACGTCTTCTTTTTTTTGCATCGTTCATATTTCTTTCTCCTCTCGTTTTTATATGAACACTATATCGCATTTTTCCCGATTTTTTATGGACAAACTGTCCATTATCTCGTTTGTTTAAAAAAAGTTTACCACTCCGACACAAGATGCGCCCACTTTTCCTGTTCGAGAACAAGAATCGACTTGTTTAATATTGTTAACATACTGTGAACAACACATATTAAAACTTGATTTGCGATATAAAAAGATATAAAATATAATGTATGCTTTTCTATATTACTAACGAGGTGATGGTTTTTGCAAAAGTTGAAAAGCTTTTTCTTTGGCGAAAAAGCGGCGTTTGACTCGCTTGTCAGATCTTTGCCCGCTTTGGCCGTTTTTCTTGGTTCTATACTTTTTTGGGAGACGTCGATGCAGTTCTTCTGCGATACGCTCGGCGGTATAGATCTGCGCTTTTTGCATGTAGTTCTTTTCAGCGTATTTTTTGCCGGTATATTCTGGCTCTTATCTTCCTTTTTCCCGAAAAAGATAAATCTCGTACTCTCGTGGATATACCTCTCGGTACTATATCTGTGGTACGCCTCTCAGCTTATATATAACAAGGTGTTCGGCGGATTTTTCTCCGCGTCACTGATGAAGCAGGGCGGTGCTGCCGTTACCAATTTCTTCAAGGAAACGGTAAACTGCGTCGTATCTAACTTCTGGATACTTATCATTCTTGCCATTCCTTTCGTCGCGTTTGCGCTTCTGTTAAAGTTCAGAGTCGTCAACACAAACAAGCGTCACGCGGGAACGTGGCTGATACAGATACTGTGCCTGGTGCTCGTGTACTTTGCTTCCTATTATTCGCTCTATATCGGCGGTACGGGAACGCACAGCACATACGATATCTATCACAACATTAACTCCTCGACGGATATGAGTATAGACCGTCTCGGTTTTCTTACGACCTGCCGACTGGAGTTCAAGTTTATGCTGATGGGAGCTGAAGCTTCGGATGAGCAGGGTGCTACGGATATCGTGATACCCGATCAGGATGAGCTGAACGACATTATCGGTATTACCCGTCCCTCCCAGTCGACGAGCTCCACAACGACGAAAGACCCCGCCGACACATCGGACGGCTCAGTCGACACCTCGATTCCCCAAGGCCCCGCCTATCTTATCAAAGACCAGGTGGTCAGCATTGATTTCGAGGCTCTCATCAAAGACGCGGAGGCGGAGGGTAACTCTACGCTTGCAAATCTCCACAAATACATATCGACTCAGACTCCGACGCAGACCAACGAATATACGGGTTACTTTGAGGGAAAGAATCTCATTTACCTGGTGTGTGAGTCCTTCTCCCCCGCAGTTATCAGCAAGGAGCTGACGCCTACTCTGTATAAGCTGGCAAACGAGGGATTCAAGTTCAATAATTTCTATGGTACCTACCGTAACGTAACGACAAACGGAGAATATACCGCTTGCCTCGGTATCTTCCCCGATCTTTCAAGATCCAAGCTGGACGGCAGCTTTGCGGCTTCCGCCGACAACTATCTGCCGTATGCTCTTGGAAATATCTTCAAGAGCCAGCTCGGCACGCAGGGACACGCATATCATAACTACCTTGCGAGCTTCTACGAGAGAAACAGATCCCACCCCAATATGGGTTATATTCTCAAGGCGATGAATACGGGAATGAAGTTTGAACATTCCTGGCCCAGTTCCGACTATCTTATGATGAAGCAGTCGGTCGCCGACTATATTACGGAGCAGCCTTTCCACGCTTATTATATGACCTTCTCGGGACACTACGAATACAAGTTTGACACCAATCCCATGGCGGCTAAAAATCAGGCGGCAGTTGAGAATCTTAACTATTCCAATGCCGTAAAGGCTTATATTGCCTGCAACCTTGAGCTTGAAAAGGCGATGGCGTATCTGATGCAGCAGCTTGAGGAGGCGGGTGAGCTTGAAGATACCGTTATCGTTATGACGACCGACCATTTCCCCTACGGACTCTCCGTCAAGCAGTATAGTGAGCTTGCCGGATATACAGTTGACGGTGATATCGGAATTTATAAGAATTCATTTATCTGCTGGGCATACGGAATGGAAGATCCTATCGAGATAGACACTCCCTGCTGTACGGTGGATATCCTGCCGACGCTGCTCAATCTCTTCGGATTTGAATACGACTCGCGTCTGCTTATAGGTAGAGACGTGCTCGATCCCGGAGCTTTCCACGTCGCGATACTTCACAACGGCTCGTTTATAACCGACAAGGTGATCTATAACAGCACGAAGAACAAGGTGACTTACCTCGTTGACGAGTCACTCGTTCATCCCTCTTACGTCGACGCCGTAAATCAGATCATTCAAAACGAGCTGTCGGTGTCTACGCAGATACTCAACTACGACTATTACAGGATAGTCTTCGGAAAAGAAACTGATTAAATTTGCCGATCGGCAGAGCGAGGTGAGCTCACTTGTCAAAATTGTTCAGATCCAGCGCGGATAGACGCAGTATCGGATTTTCCTCTGCGTTTGCGTTGTTTTTGCTCTGTGCGGGTTCGTTGCTCTTTTGGGAGCTGTTTATGCATATAGCTCTCTTTTGGGAGATAACCTGGCGCATAATCTTCGTCGTGATCTTCTCGGTCAGCTTTGCTGCTCTTATGACGGCGCTTCTCGTGCTATTACCGTCAAAGGTAAAGCGCGTTGCTCTGTGGGTGCTTTTGAGCGTCTTATATCTATGGTTTACGGCACAGCTGATATATTTCAAGATCTTCGGCGGTTTTATATCGCTCAACGTCATCGGAATGGGCGGAGATGCGATAATTTACTTCTTCAATCTGCTCGTTGACGCCATACTCAGAAATCTCTGGCTGATCCTGCTGCTCGCATTGCCATTAGTAGCTTGCGGATTCGTGCTTAAGAAAAAATGGGTAAAGACGGACAAGAGCAAGAGGATACTCGTGCTATGTGCGATATTCCTTGCAATATGCATTGGCGTGTTTTTAGTAGGCTATCTGTTGCTCGGCGTTGACGGTACGGGCGTATACACGGTCTACGACGTTTATCATAACGTAAATACGAGCACCGATACCAGCGTCTATAATCTCGGTATCCTTACTACTCTGCGCATAGAGTTCGGCTATATGATCACGGGTGCTGTCGGCGAAGTTGCGGACGACGATCCGAGTGATGATTTTCAGATAATAGACAAAGACGAGCTCGAGCTGATACTCGGAACAAACACCTCCTATCCCTACGACTCGGTTACGGGAAGCACCGACACGTCGGACGGTACGTCTGCCGATGACGATACTCCCTCCTACGTTGTTAAGGATCAGATACTCAATATCGACTTTGAAAAGCTCAAAGCCGAGGCGGAGGCCTCGGGAGACGAGGCTCTATTCAACCTGCATAATTATTTTTCGCTTCAGACTCCTACGAGAACGAACGAATATACGGGTTACTTTGAGGGTAAAAATCTCATCTATATGGTGTGCGAAGGCTTTTCTCCTCTCGTTATCAGCGAGGAGCTGACACCTACTCTTTATAAACTTTCGACCGAGGGATTTATATTTGAGAACTTCTATACCTCCTACCGTAACAAGACCACCAACGGAGAGTATAGCGCGTGTCTGGGTATCTTCCCCGATCTCTCGCGTGAATATATGGATAACGGCAGCTTTGCCGCAAGCTCGGATAACTACCTGCCGTACGCTCTCGGAAACGTATTCAAGTCGCAGGCGGGAATACAGAGCCACGCATTCCACAATTATTACGCCAGCTACTATAACAGAAAGAAATCCCACCCCAATATGGGTTATACGCTGAAGGCAATGAACCGCGGTATGACCTTTACTTACGATTGGCCCAGCTCCGACTACGAGATGATGCAGCAGTCTGTAAAGGATTTCGTAAACGAGGAGAGATTCCACGCCTACTATATGACCTTTTCGGGACATACGCCTTATACCTTCTCCACCAATCCCATGAGTATGATAAACAAGAGCGGTGTCGACCATCTTGATTATTCTGAGGCAGTCAAGGCGTATATCGCGTGCCATCTTGAACTCGAAAAGGCAATGGCGTACCTTATGGACGAACTGGGGGCGGCAGGACAGCTTGAGGATACCGTTATCGTTATGACGACCGACCACTATCCTTACGGACTCGGAAATTCCCCCTACAAGAATTACAGCGAGCTTGCAGGTTATACCGTTGACGGTGCGTTCGGCATATATGAGAATGCGTTTATATGTTGGTCTTACGGAATGGAAGATCCGATCGTCGTTGATACACCTTGCTGTACGATAGATATATTGCCGACTATACTCAATCTCTTCGGATTTGAATACGACTCGCGACTCCTTATGGGCAGAGATGTGCTCGACCCGTCCGCGCTCCACGTCGCTATTATCTATAACGGATCCTTCGTAACGGATAAGGTAATGTTCAACTCAACGACCGGTAAGGTCACGTACCTCGTCGATAAGGAGACCGTCTCCGACGCCTACGTCGACGTGCTCAATAAAATAGTACAGAACGAGTTTACCGTATCGACCGCTATACTCAATAACGACTATTACCGAGTCGTCTTCGGAGACGATCAGTAACGAATAAAAAAGGAACCTTTTAAAAAGGTTCCTTTTTTGTTTATTCTATCCTATCCTATTCCGTCTCACGTAAGCTTCTGCATTCTTATATCTCTGCCGACGAAGCGGAGGCTGCGGTATTCACCGATCAGTCTGCTCGTTATGCGGTCGGTATAGCGTTTATAGAGGCCGTCGGGAGTGAGATTCGTGCTGATGACGGTAGGGAGCCCCTTGTTTATTCTCGTATTAATGAGATTATAAAGGCATGACAGCGCATACTGCGTGGTGTTTTCCGTACCGAGATCGTCGAGTATAAGAAGCTCCGCCGAGAAATATCTATCGCTTTTTTTATCTTCTCCGTCGTCCTTGAATCTTTCCAGCTCAAAATCCGAAAATACGTTTGGAGCGCTCTCGTAGAGCACGTCGTAACCGTTGTCGATAATGAGCTTTGCCATAGCGCTTGAGAGGTGCGTCTTACCGAGTCCCGTACCTCCGAGCAGGAGCAGATTTGGAGAGGAGAGAGAAAAGCTCGAAGCGTAATTTTTTATTATGTCGTAGTTAGCTTTCATCGTGAGAGCGTTTTCCTTTGAGTCGTTATAATAATCAAAGGAAAAATTGTCAAAGGTCTGCTTGCGGATGAGCGCACCGATACCCGAGCTTTCGTAGCCCTTGAGTATCAGCTTTTTCTTGAAGCAGGCGCACATACGGCCGTTTGAGTAACCCGTGTCGGAGCACGCCTCGCACTCGTACTTTACGTCCGTGTAGCCGTCGGGGTAGCCGTATTCGCGAAGCAGAGCCAGCTTTTTTTCTCTGAGAGCTTTGACGTTTTCGCGGAGCGCTGAGAATTTTTCCTCCGAGTTTTCGTCGGATGCCGCGCGCAGAATACGAATGCTCGTCAGCGACAGCTGCTTGTCTATTGCGGCAATATCGGGATGCGCGAGGCATACCTCTACGTTTCTTGCCTCAGCTGCGCGCTTTGCAGCGAGATTTTTTTCTTCGTAGTCTGCTTTCAGATCGGTAAAGTTTTTTCTGTTATACGCCATCTTTTACTCCTTTTTTGTTCCGTACGAGCGTTTCAGCGCCGCGTCGAAAAATTCGTTGACGTCAAAGCTCTGCTCGCCGACCGCTCCGTTTTTGGACGTGGTCTTGGCGCTTGAGCTTTCTTTCTGCGCCCCCTCGTGTCGCAGGACGTCTTCCTCAGTGAAAAGGGAGGAGGAATGCCAGCTTGAGAGTATTCCGTTTATATATGCCTTTTGAGGCGAGCCCTTTTTCTCTACCGTGCGCTCGTACGCCATTATTACCAGATCAAAGGGCATTTTCATATCGTGTGACCAGGAGTGGAAATACTTTTCCTCTATCGAGGTGAGCTTTCTTGCTCCTATTCCGAAAAGATCTCTGTACTTTCCCTCGATACCCTTGAAGGCGTCGCGTCGTTTCAGATACGCATCGAGAGCTTCAGCGTCGGTAACGCCCTCTTTGACCAGCGACTGCGCTACCTTTAAGACGTAGATGAGGGGTCTGCCCTCCTTTGAGAAATATTGGAGGAGCATCAGTATGTATTCACCGTCGAGCGCCAGATGATCGCGCATCGCGATGACGTAATTCATCTCGAGAGTGTTGAAGACCTTACCGAATACCTGTTGTGATTCGTCGAGGATCGAGTGCAGCAGTCTGTCGTTGCCCGTTATTCTCTTTATTTCGTCGCTTGTGTAGTCGGGTATCTCTCTGTCTATGTCACAGAGCTCTGCGCTTGCGGAAACGACCGCCTCTTTCTCGGTGCTTGCCGTCGCGGCGGGCGCCTGCGTCTCTTTTGCGGCAGCCTTTTTGCTTTGTCTTGTTACGAGCTTTGCACCTCTCCAGAAAGAGAGCGCAGCGTCAAATTCGCCGCTGTCAAGTCCGCACAGCTCTCTCGCCTTTTCTCCGTCCGACTCGGCGCATAGAGCAATAAGTGCCTTTAGCTCCGACTCCGAGCACTCGGAGAGCAGCTCTATCAGCTTTGCTCTCGGCAGCACGAGCGTTGCCTCTCCGTTTTTTATCTTTATATCATAGTTCATAAATATGATCCGTCCGAGTGGTTATTTGTTGTCTTTATCCGAGATCTTGTAGGTGAGAGTCATCAGAGAGTCACCCATATGTACGCTCTCGGCTACGATGTCCGAGTCGAGCTCCAGCTCTACGTTCGTGAAGTTCCATATACCGCGGATGCCCGCCTTTTTGAGTCTTTCCGCCGTTTCCTTTGCGGCGTCTCTGGGCACGGTGAGTACCGCTATGTCGATACTCTCCTTCTCGCAGAAGGACTCGAGTCCCGAGACGTCGAGTACGGTAAATTCACCCACTTTTTGACCGATGAGGGCAGGGGATGAGTCGAACATTGCGCAGAGACGAACGCCTCTCTTTTCCATTACGGGACTTGAGCTGATAGCGCGTCCCAGATTTCCTGAGCCAACGATGATCGCCTTGTAGGAAGCGGTAACGCCGAGTATCTCGCTTATGTTCTGATAGAGATAATCCACGTTGTAGCCGTATCCCTGCTGACCGAAACCGCCAAAGCAGTTGAGGTCCTGTCTTATCTGGGATGCGGTGACGTTCATCATCTTCGACAGCTCCTGGGAGCTAATTCTGAATATATTGTTCTGTCGCAGCTCGCGCAAATATCTGAAGTAGCGCGGCAGTCTTTTTATGACCGCATTTGATACCTTCTGGGAGCTTTGCGTTGCGTTTGATCTTTCATTAGTAGGCATATAATTACCTCTTGCAGTTATTGATTTTTGTCAATAGTATTTTGAAAATTTTTCATTTTCGGCGATATGCCGATTTTGCGGTTTTTTTGTTGGTTTTCAGGCGAGTTTGAAAAGCTCGAAAAAAGGAGTTTTCAACATTGTTTTCGCTATTTAAAAATACAACGTTTTAAACATTTTTAACATCGTTTTCCACATAGCTATGGGCTTTTTGCGGGGTGATAGGATGTTTTTTTACACAAAATTGTATAAAAAACAGTGAGTTTTCCACATCGTGTGGAAAACCATTGTGGAAAAGAAGCGATGTGAAAACGTCTGAATTTTTTGTGCAAAACAACAAAAATGAAGTTTTTTGCTATAATATCTTGACGAAATTTACGCGTGTTTGTCAGACGCTTAAACGGCGCTCGCATTGAGCGAAGTGTCCGAGAGATGACCTGCCTCGTACTCCCAATACGCCTGCATTGCGATCATTGCCGCGTTGTCGGAGCAGAGCTTGAGCGAGGGCAGACAGAGCTTGACGCCACGCTTTTTACACAGAGTCTCGAGTCCCGCTCTGAGATGTGAGTTTGCCGCAACACCGCCTGCGAGCACGAGTGAGCGTGCGCCCGTCTTTTTGAGTGCGGCGTCCGTTTTTTTGACTACGGCTCTTACGATAGTGTCGGTGTAGGAGGCGGCGAGATCCTCGCGGGATGTCTCCGTGCCTTTTTGATTTGCGATATTTATGTAGTTGAGTGCGGAAGTCTTTAAGCCGGAAAACGAGAAATCGAGATTGTCTCCCGCAATTGCAGGTGAGGGGAAGGAGATAGCGCTCTTGTCTCCCTCGCGTGCGAGCTTGTCGAGTCCCGCACCGCCCGGGTAGGGTATGCCTATCACTCTCGCTATCTTGTCAAACGCCTCGCCTGCCGCGTCGTCTCTTGTCGCACCTATCTCGTTGAAGGTGACAGGGTCACTCACCTCGTATATCGAGGTGTGTCCGCCGCTGACGACGACGCTGAGGAAGGGGGCGCACAGCTCGGGGTATTCGAGATACGCCGCTGCCGTATGTCCCTTTACGTGATCGACGGCTACGAGGGGTATTTGATAAGAATAAGCGAGACTTTTTGCGAAATTCACACCGACCAGCAGTGCTCCGATGAGTCCGGGGGAAGCGGTAACTCCGATGACGTTTACGTCGGTGATATCTATTTTTGCTTCCTCGAGCGCCTGATAGGTTATTGAGCTTATCGCTTCGATATGCGCTCGTCCCGCTATCTCGGGCACGACACCGCCGTACAGACGGTGGATGCTGATCTGGGAAGCGACGATATTAGCGAGTATTTTGTGCGTCTTGCCGTCCGTTTCTATTATAGCGGCGGAGGTCTCGTCGCACGAGCTTTCTATTCCGAGTATATACATATTATTACCTGTTCTTCTGTGCTTGCGTTTACAGCTCTTTTTTATAGACGTAGGCGTCCTCACGCGGCTTTGAATAGAAACCGCGCCGAGTCGTGATGCGATCGTAGCCGAGCTTTTCGTAGAGGGATAGCGCGTTTTCGTTTGAGACGCGCACCTCGAGAAATACCGAGCACGCTCCGAGGCGCTTTGCGTTTTCTTCTGCCGCCGTTACCAGAGCCCTGCCGACTCCCATCTTTCTGTGAGAGTTACTGACGCAGACGTTTAGCAGAGAACATTCGTCAAAGACGCATAGAGTCCCGACGTAGCCGAGTATCTCTCCACCGTCGTCCTCGCAAACGAAAAATCCCGCTCCGCTCTGTGCGAGCGTGTCCTCAAACGCCTTTGCGCTCCACGGACTTGAGAAACATTCCTTCTCAAGTGCACACATACGGGGCACGTCACATTCACGGGCTGCTCTTACCGTATAGCGTATCAATATCCGAACTCTCCCGACAGGCTGTCGTCGTTTTCTATCCAGTCGCTTACGTTTATTTCCGTGTAGGTGTCCTTCGTCTCACGGATAAATACCTTTTCGATTCCCGCGTTGAGAATGACGCGCTTGCACATCATACAGTTGCCAACGCCTCCGACGATCTCGTTTGTGTCGGGATCGGTGCAGCACATATACATCTGCGAGCCAATCATCTGATCGCGCGGTGCGGCTATGATAGCGTTTTGTTCGGAATGTACGGAGCGGCACATCTCGTATCTCTCTCCGCGCGGTATACCGAGCTTGTTTCTCATACAATAATCAAGATCCGAGCAGTTTTTTCTGCCGCGGGGCGCTCCATTGTATCCGGTTGAAATTATCGAGTCGTTTTTTACGATTATAGCACCGTATCTTTTTCTCAGACACGTGCTTCGTTCGGATACCGTCTGTGCTATGTCAAGATAGTAGTTTATTTTAGATACTCTGTCCGATGCCATGGTATTACCTCGCTTTACTCGTTTTCAGCTTTTTATTTATAGAGTCTTTGCGAGCTCAAGAATGAACTTCTTAAGCTCCTCTTTCGTTTCGGGGTGCTTGAGTCCCTGTTCGACGTTCGCTTTTAAGAATCCGATCTTCGCTCCCATATCGTAGCGTACACCCTCGTAGTCGAGAGCGATCAGTCCCTTTTCTCTTGCGTAGACTGCCATAGCGTCTGTGAGCTGTATCTCGCCGCCGGTGCCTGCGGGCGTGTGATCGAGAATGTCAAATATATCGGGGGTGAGCAGAACTCTGCCGAGAATGGCAAGATTGGTGTATATCTGCTCCGGCTTTGGCTTTTCTATCATATCCGTTACCAGATATTCGCTCTCGCAGCCGTCTATTGCGTCTGCTTTGAGCGAGCAGTATTTGAGTACGAGCTCCGTCGGCACCTCTTTGACTGCAACTACGGGCTTGCCGTGTTTTTCGTAGCTTTGGATGAGCTGCTCGCATACGGGTGTCTCGGAGATTATGAGATCGTCACCGTAAAGAACGCAAAACGGCTCGTCTCCAATAAAGTTCTTGCACAGAGATACTGCGTGTCCGAGTCCGTGGCGCTCTTTTTGTCTTATAAAATATACGTTAGCACCGAAGGAAGAGTTGTGCAGCTTTTCTATCTCGTCCCCTCGTCCCTTTGCGGCGAGCACGTCGTCGTATTCTATTGAATAGTCAAAGTAGTCCTCTATTGAGTCCTTGTCTCTTCCCGTGATTATCAAAACGTCAGTGATACCGCTTTTGGCAGCTTCTTCAACGAGAAAGGAGATAGCAGGTCTGTCAACGATGGGAAACATTTCCTTGGGTATGATTCTTGCTATGGGAAGCATACGAGTGCCAAGTCCTGCAGCAGGGATTATAGCTTTTCTGACTTTCATTATTGACTCCTTTTGTATTGAGTTGATTTTGCGCATAAATAGGCATATTAACCTTAATAACTAATTATAATATATATTCGCACACAAATCAAGAGTTTTATCCAAAGAGTGAGAATAGTTGTATTGAGTCGAAAATGAAAAAACGAGCGCAAGGCGCGTCGTTGGGCGCTTTTTGAGGGATAAAAACTTTTTCTGCAAAATCCTTGATTTTTTATAAAAAAGGTATTGACAAATGTGAAATCGATGTGATATAATAAGCAACGTTGTACGAGTTAAATGCTGGTGTAGCTCAGTTGGTAGAGCAGCTGATTTGTAATCAGCAGGTCGGGGGTTCAAGTCCGTCCACCAGCTCCACCTACAACTCTATATGGGGGAATTCCCGAGCGGCCAAAGGGGGCAGACTGTAAATCTGTTGTCACTGACTTCGCTGGTCCGAATCCAGCTTCCCCCACCAACAAAAAAGCACCCAATAGGGTGCTTTTTTGTTGGTGTAGCGAAGTTTCGCTTCGCGCCTGATTTCTTGCTCTCCCATGCATTCAAAAACTAACAAAACAAAAAAAGAGCAAGAATCTGGTTCGCATACCCCGCCCGAAGATCGACA
>JAZQXE010000077.1:0-18107 GCA_045632705.1 Eubacteriales bacterium
CGTATCGCTTTGAGGCTGCTTCTCCGGTTATAGTCCTCAACAGCTGACGACACCATATACTGTCTTTATGGCTTGTCTCGACCAATATATTTAATGCCATATCATCATTCCTTTCCAGTGGTTTTAGTATATCACACCCCCTTTGTTTTTACAAGCTTTTAAAAACAAAATGAAGGCGAAAAAAAGTAACGATTTTTTTGTATGTTTTTTTTGCTTGAAAAATCAATGCGGATATTGTAGAATGTAAAAAAGTGTAGTGGTGCGTTCACTACAAGCAAATTTCAAAAAGAGAGGATAACTCAATGAAAGCAAAGAAACTGATCTGTGTTTTGCTTCTCGCAACAATGCTTCTCGGAGCATTGGCTTCTTGCAAAAACGACGGAGCGGGCACTACCAACACGGACGAAGTTATCAGTGATACCGGTGTAGGCACACCAACCGAAAATACGTTTGACGTCCCCGAGTCTCTCGACTACGACGGATATGAATTTTTGGTTCTTCTTACCGGAAACTACAGAAATAACGACTTCGAGGTTGAAGACGCAAGCGCCGACGTAGTTGAAGAAGCGAAATACAAGAAAAATATGTTCACCGAGGATTATCTTGACATAATCATCGCAAGCGAAGACGTTATGTATTTCGGCTCTACCGGCGGAAGCGGCCCCGGCTACCAAAAGTTCAATGAAAGCTTCTCTGCAGGCACCTACGACTACGATATGGGTATGATCGGTGCTTACGACTGTGCGACTCTCGCATACAGTAATCTTCTCTTCGATCTCAACAAGCTGCCCGTCCTCGAGCTTGAAAACTCCTGGTGGGACCAAAACGCCAGACAGGACCTCTCCGTCATGGGTAGACTTTTCTTCACCTCCGGTGATATCAGCCTTACCTACAAGATGATAACCAACTGTATCCTCTTTAACAAAGAGATGATAAGAGAGAACTCCAACCTCGCAAATCCCTACGAGCTCGTTGAAAACGACAACTGGACATACGACACCTTCGGACGAGAAATAAAGAAGGTATCGGTAGACGAAAACGGTAACGGCACCTACGATAGCGAGGATACCTTTGGTCTTCTCTCCTGGAACGACCCCGTACTCTCTATGATCACCGCATCCGGTGAAAAGATCATTTCCGCAAACAACGACGGCGAGCTTGAGTTTACGCTCTACACCGAGCGCGCAGACCAGGCACTCAGAAAGTACTGCGAAATACTCTTTGACTCACAGCACGCGTTCAACTATCAGTACGGCACTACCTCGGACAAGTGGGACCCCACGCGTTACGCTATGTTTGACGAGGGCAGAGCTCTCTACTACCTGACCTGCTTCTGCACGATCGAGGATCACAGAAATATGGAGACCGACTTCGGCGTTCTCCCCTTCCCCAAGTACGATGAGAACCAGGACAGATACTATCACACCGACACTCCCTTCCACACTCAGTACGTATGTACTCCCATTCTCGTTGAGGAAGAAGAAAGAACAGGTGCTATACTCGAGACTCTCGCATACTACTCAAAGGAATATATGACTCCCGCATATTATCAGAAGACTCTCGTCGGAACCTACTTCCGTGATGACGAAAGTGCTGCTATGCTCGACCTCATATTCTCTACATACTGTTACGATCTCGGTGTATATTACAACGTCCAGTCTATAAACAACAGACTCGTAGCCATGCTCGACTCAAGACAGTATACCTTCGCATCTATCTGCGCAGGTATAAACAGAGTAGCAAAAGAGCAGATAAAAGATATCAACGAAAAATTTTCAAGTTTTGAATAAAGCACAAGCGAACTATCGTAAAGGGAATTTACAAAAATGAAAAAAACGTTTTTTGCAATTCTCTCAATAACTGCTATACTTTTGGGCATTACCGCGTGCGGTGATGCCCATAGCACTATTGAGACAGGGCCGTCATCCGACGTCGTCACCGACGCGGCCTGGGGTGAAACGAACAACGACAAGCACTACACGATACATTCGATAAAGGATCTGAACACCGACTCACAAAGAGACAGCCACGCTGACTCATATCTATACAGCTCCCTTGAACAGAGCTATCGCGAAACTGACGTGCTCAAGAGCTACGATCTGATGCAGACGCAAAATCCCATGTATCCGAGAGTAAAAAAGATATCGGATAACGAGTATTTTATGCTCCTGATGAACGGACAGTACGGCGGCAATATCGTATTTTTGAAAAGTACGGACGGTGTCAACTTTAAAACCCCGCGCATACTTTTCTCCGACGAGTCTATTCTCGGCGGAACCGATACGAGAAGGTACGTAAACGCAGACGCCGCAGTGCTTGACAACGGAGATATCCTCATCGTCGCGTCTTACCGTGCCGTTATGGGATACAATAGACTGCTAAACGAAAACGGTATCGTTGCCATACGCTCCTCCGACGGCGGAAAGACGTGGTCAGAAAAGAAAACCATCTACGTCGGCTCAAACTGGGAGCCGTACGTGCTTCAGCTTGCAAGCGGAGAGATACAGATATACTTTTCGACTATTGCAGAAAAAGTATATCTGCACGGCTTTAACGACGAGCTTATTTCCTCGGGAATAGGTATTATTCGTTCAACCGACGGCGGTAATAGCTGGACGCCTAACGTAACGGGCGCCACCTACGCACCTCAATACGTTATGAAGCAGTACACGAAGACAAGAAGCGACGGAGTCAAGTGCTTTACCGACCAAATGCCCTCGGCTATAGAACTTCACAACGGAACTATAGCACTCGTCGGTGAGAGCTGCTTCCCTACCGGCACCTCATCCGAAACGTATTACATTTCTCTCGGATATTCAAGCGACAACTGGAGCACGCCTCTCGGCATTGATGAAACGGGACCGCAGGTAAGAAGAAACAACATATTCCTTGGCGCAGGCCCGTATCTCGATCAGTTTGAATCGGGCGAAACTCTGCTCACCTACAATCTCGGCGTAACGTTCAGCGCACGACTCGGCAGCACCGACGCAAAGAACTTTGGCGATATCGCGTCCGTCTTTACAGAGGATAAAGGATTCTGGGGCAGTTGTCTCGTTGATTCTTCTCACAGTGCTATCCTCACCTGCCACGCTTCTACAGGCGATAACCTTTCAAGCATCAACGTCGGTCGTTTCTATCTCAACCACGACGTAAAAGCGGGCAGCTTCACGCCTGGCGTCGACGGTGGAAACGAGGAATGGTCGGACACTACCGACGCATTCTTTATAGGTAGTGACTGTCAGGCGCAGGTGTCGCTGAGATTCTCTGCCGACGACGACTACGTCTATATTCTCGGTGAAAGACTGGACGAAAAGCTCGTCTCGGCAGACGGACTTTCAATTATGCTTGACGACGGTACGGGCAAGGGCTTTTACAATCTGAAGGTAGACCTTGGGGGAGTTGATGCGTTCGAGCAATTTGACGGAGAAAAGAGAAAGAAGATCGACGCCTCCTCTATCAGCGTTTCCGTATGGTGTGACGGTACGGTCGACAACGCAGACGACAAGGATAAGGGCGCGATATACGAGATAAAGATACCTAAGGAGTTCGCAACCATAAAAGACGGAAAGCTGCTCGTAAACATCATTCTCAACAACAAGGATGCTGCAAGCGCAAAAATCAAATCCGACGCTATGGGAACGTGCGAGAGCAACGACAAGTCCACCTGGAAGAGAGTCCTGGTGGAAGGATAACAAAATAAAAAAAGCAGTATACCAAAAAGGTCACACTCTAAAAGACAGTAAAAAAGATGCACGAAAATTTCGTGCATCTTTTACTTTTGTCTTATACCGTAACTTGTATATCAGTTCCACTTGTTAGGAGAACCTAAACCCCTTTTAACCCATCTCAAAAGAAGTGATATTGTGAGACTGGTCTCACAGTGATATTATTGCTTCGCAATAGTGTTATTGAAACCTTGCGGGTTTAGTTATATTTTATTCGCCCTAAAACTGCCGAAGGCAATACCACTTGTCGTAAGACAAATATAACTGTGAAGCAATATAACTCGCCGAAAGGCGAATAAAACTGGCGTTGTATCCTTACGGGTACAACGCCAAAACGGCTCAAATTCTGTACTCGGTATTCGGTCTGTAATTTTTGAGTGATTCACAACTGACGTATTTTTTCAATATATCAAGCAGTTGTTTTTTGTTGTTACATCCGATTATCTGGCACATTCTCTTGACACGATAGGAAATCGCCTGCTGAGACGAATAATACCTGTTTGCGATAGAGTTTGTAGACTCTGAGCCGAGCATACCCGACAATATATCAAAATCAAACTCATTCATACAACAGAGCAAGTCCTCTACCTGCAATATCTCTGCAGCGAGCGGATCGTCGTAAAAGTTGATATTGTGATAAAAGGACATTTTCTCGTACACACCGTCATCAAACGCATCGGCTTTTTCGCTACCGAAACGGCTTCCAAACGGAAGAAGCGTCGCTTTGTACTTTTCTTCCCTTAATGCACTCGCGGTAGACTCTCTCCACATAAGGTCAGAACGTATAGAAATAGTTGCCGATACGTGATCCTCTCTTTTTTTGAGGTAGGAATAGAGATATACGACCTGTCTGCCAATGGCGTAAAGGTCTACGGAGGCGTTGGTCAACGAGGGTGAATGTATTTTTGAAAGTATCGTATCTCCAAAGCTTATAACGTATTTGTCATCCGGCACACGATCACGAGCTTGCTTGAGCTTGTATAAGAGGGATATGGCAACTATATCGTTTGCGCAAACTACCGCGTCGTAGCTTCCCTTTTCTTTGTCAAATTGCTCATAGCAATCATCAAGTGACGCTCTGTTATAAAATACGGAAGATTCATCGTAATCGGAGCTATGAGCTTTAAGATAATTGCTAAAGCTTATCTTTTTTATCATATCCGTTGTGGAATTCGGATTTACACCGTACAAAGCTATCTTTTTTCTGCCTTCGTTTATGAGAAACTGAAGGATGTTCTTCATAGCACCCGCAAAATCCATACTTATACAGCTGTAATTTTCGATAGGACCAAAGAAAGAATGGTTTATGAGCACGGGATGGATATTTTTTTGAGATATATAGTCGTTAACTCGCATTATAGCTTCGATCGAAGTACATATACAAAAGAGCAGCCGCCTCTCCGTGCTGTCTCTATAAAGCTGGTCAAAATCAGTATCGTGCAAACGGTCACTCGCTATAACGTTCACGTCGTATCTTTTTGCCGTCGCTTCATCCGTTATAGAGCGTAAAAGCTGACGGCACCACAAGCTGTCTTTGTAGCTTTTTTCAACCAATATGTTTAAAGCCATACTATCATCACCTTCTTACTTTTCAAGTATAACACCCTCATGTTTTTTTTACAAGTAATAAAAATAAAACAATTTCAAAAAATACTAATATTTTTTTGACTGTTTTTTTGTTTGAATTATTGATTCGGTTATAGTAAAATTACAGTAGCGGATATTGTGCATAGCACAACAACTTCAAGCTACAAGAAAGGAAAGCATGTAATGAATACGAAAGTAACCGTCAGCATCGAACGCGAAATTATCCCCACTTATGCGGCAGCACCAGAGGAAGATCTCCCGATGTTTGCGGAAAACAGACATCATCAGCGCAGCAGCGGAAACCCTTACCCCAACAAAGTTATAATCAGAGCAAGAGAACAGGAAAAGAAGGATAAAGAATATACTATTATTTATCTTGAAAACGAATACGTAAAAATAGGTATAATGCCCGAGATCGGCGGACGCGTTTTCTCTGCAATAGATAAAAAGACGGGATATGACTATTTCTATAAGCAGCACGTTATCAAGCCATCGTTTATAGGAATATTCGGTGCCTGGATATCGGGAGGAATTGAATTCAACTTCCCATTCCATCACCGTCCGTCAACGTTTATGCCCGTTGACTATGAAATAGAAGAGGGAGAGGACGGCAGTGCTACTGTATGGCTGTCCGAGCACGATCCCTTTGACAGAATGAAAGGTATGGTCGGCATTAAGCTCGAAGCAGGAAAGTCGATCTTCGAAACCAAAGTAAAGCTCGCGAACAGAACTTCTCTGCGCCACTCATTCTTGTGGTGGGAAAACACCGCAGTACCGGTAAATCCGCAGTACGAGCTTTTCTTCCCGCCTGACGTAAATCACGTATATTTCCATTATCGCCGCAGCGTCACGTCCTTCCCGATCGCTTACGGCAACTACAACGGATTCAAATTTGATAAAGAAGGCACGGATATTTCACAGCACAAGAATACGTATCATTCAACCTCGTACTTCTCAGCTTCCTCTCAGTACGATTTCTTTGGCGGATTTGATAACGGAAAGAAGTGCGGCGTAGTTCACGTAGCAGACCACCACATCGCAACCGGAAAGAAGATGTTCACATGGGGCTACAATCAGCTATCCAAGTCATGGGGAGGAGCTCTCACGGACACCGACGGTGCTTACTGTGAACTTATGGCAGGCTCGTACACCAACAACCAGCCCGACTTCTCGTGGATAGAGCCTTACGAGACCAAGTGCTTCTCGCAGTACTGGTATCCGATAGCAGACCTCGGCCCCGCTACCTTTGCAAATACCGACGTTGCGGTAAGAGTTGAAAGCGGAAAACTCAAGGTACAGGTCACCTCCGCGTTCAAGGGATGCGATATAGTTCTCAAGTCGGAAGGCAAGACGGTATTCACGACGACGGCAGATCTCGTTCCCGGAGACGTAGTATGCTTTGACACTCCCTCATTCAACGACAAGGAATATGAGATCAGCATCGGCAAGATCGCATATTATAAGAAAGAAGACAAGCCAAACACCCGCGAGGGCGTGTTCTTCCCCGAGGTTCCCTACCCGAATGAGCTTGACACTCCTGAGAAGAGATACCTCGCAGGCGTGCACTTCAAGCAGTACAGATGCGTCAAGGAATCTCCCAAGGAATACTTCGAGTCTGCATTGGAGCTTGATCCCGACTACACGCCCGCACTCATCGCACTCGGCGAGCACTACTGCACGGTAGGTGAATACAACGAGGCTGTCGAGATGCTCGAGCGCGCTCTGGCTCTTCTCACTAAGTACAACTTCCATCCCGAAAGCGGAAAGACCAGCTACCTGCTCGGTATCGCATACGAGGGACTCGGTGAAACGGACAAGGCGTACGACCACTTCTACAAGGCGACCTGGAATCAGGCGTATTATTCCTGCTCCATGACGCATATCGCGTGCATTGATGCAAAACGCGGAGAATACGCGAAAATGCTTGACCACGCAGAGAAAGCACTGACTCTCAATACCGAAAACGTCATCGCGCTTGCTCTTACGGCAGCTGCGGAGCACAAGCTCGGAAACAACGAACGTGCGCTTGCGCGTCTTGACGTAATACTCAAAAACGACCCGCTCAACCACCTCGCAAGATACGTAAAGGTAATGTCAGGCGGAATGACGGCACAAGAGTTCTATTCAAAGCTCTCCAGCTCCCCCTCGCAGACGTGTCTTGACGTTGCCTTTGACCTTCTCCGTTGCGGCTTTGACAAAGAAGCACGCGAGCTTCTCACAGGCGTAAAGACCTGCACGGATGATATCGCACCTACACTCAAGTATTTCATAGGAGAGCAGCAGATAGGCACAAGCAAGCACCATACCTTCCCCTTCAGACCCGAGGAGATAGCAATACTCGAAAAGGGTAACGACGAAAGTTCAAAGTATCTGCTCGGATGCCTGCATTACGGAGCGAGAAGATACGAAAAGGCAGCAGAACTCTGGAAGCAATGCACAGGATGGGAGGCGCTCCGCAATATGGCGGTCTACTCCTGGAGAATAAACGACAGAGCAGCTGCGTTTGAATATCTCGAAAAGGCGTACGAGCTCAAGCCCGACTGCGAACAGCTCGTATTTGAGATAGCTTACCTGATGAATAAGAACGGTGAAGCACCCGAAAAGGTCATCGCAGCTCTTGAAAAGATGGCAGGCGACTACGCAGATGCACGCGAGGATATCTGTACTGAATGGGCTCTCGCATACAACCGTATGGGCAACCACAAGAAAGCTCTTGAAATACTCGCAGTCAGAGACTTCTTGCCCTGTGAGGGTGGAGAGACGGCTCTTGCTCAGCAGTATATCGACGCACACAAGGAGCTCGGAAAGATCGCCTACGACAAGAAGGATTATCTGGCAGCTATTAAAGAATTCAGAGCAGGCCAGATACTCCCCGATAACCTCCAGGCAGGATTGTGGCAGGATTCCGTTCTCGTACCTAACAAGTACTACGAGGCACTCTGCCTTGAAAAGCTCGGAGAGAACGACAAGGCACAGGAGATCTACGCATATATTGCAGACTTCTACATAGACTTCTTCTCAAATATGCAGATGCCCGAGCTTCCCTGCTACATGGCACTCTCACTCATCAAACTCGGCAAGGAAGAGGACGCTCGCAAGCTCATCACCGATTACCTTGCTATCTGGAAGCATCAGATGAACAGAACGACGACGGGATACTTCGGCGAGACGCCCTTCTTCATCGCTTATATGAACACCGATGCGGCAGGCGAGCGCAAAGAATACTACTCCAGACTTATAGCGTATGCAAACAAAGTAATAAACGCAATGAATCTCAAGAAAACGGAGGAACTTAAGCTTGGATAAGTGGTCAAACGAAAAAGCGTGGCAATGGTATAATTCACGCCCTTGGATACGCGGCTTCAACTTCGTCCCTTCCGATTGCAGCGGATGGGTAGAGCTGTGGCAGGAATATAAGCACGAAGAAAAATTCGAAACGATCCGCCGCGAGCTTGCCCTCGCACGTCAGATAGGCTTCAACGCTGTCAGACAGTTTCTCGCTTTCGACGTATGGATGTATCAGAGAGAGAGCTTTATGGCTCATCTTGAGGAATACCTCACTATCGCAAGTGAAAATGGCTTGGGCGTTATGCTCGTTTTGATAAGCGACGGAGGAAGACCGAAAAAGAAGCCGGAATTCGGTGAAATAAACGCAGGCGTATTCCACGGCTCGTTCAAACCCGAAGCGAGAATGATCCCGGGTATCTTCCCCTGCACAGACGCTCCCGCCCCCGCAGCTGCACCTGCTGCCGCTCCCGCACCTCTATATAGCCCCGTTGACGAGCCCGAACTTGCAGAAAAGTTCTACGAGTACGTAAACGAGGTAGCAAGCAAGTATGCAAAGGATGAGAGAGTTATCGTCTGGAATATATGGAACGAGCCCGGCAACAGCAACAGAGGTACGCTGAGCGTACCTCATATAAAGCGTGCGTTTGAGATAGTACGCTCATACGATCCCATCCAACCTCTCTGTGCGGACCTTTGGCGCATACCGAAGGACAACAACTACGAAAGGCTCGCAGAAGAGGAAAAGATCGCTCTTGAGCTTTCCGACATAATAAGCTACCACGACTATGGTTCACTCGACCATTCCGTCAGAGTTATCGACTTCCTTCGTCCTTTCGACAGACCGATGCTCAACACCGAGTGGCTGCACAGAGTACAGCATAACAACGTTGCGACTCACCTTCCCCTTTACTACAACAACGGTATCGGTATCTTCAACTGGGGCCTTGTAAACGGTAAATTCAAAGGACACGAGCCGTGGGAGGCTTGCTGGAAGCGTTACGCAAAGGGAGAAAAGCTGGAAATGACGAAATGGCAGCACGACCTGCTCCGTCAGAATTACAGACCTTACGACCCCGAGGAGATAAAGAAGTTTACGCTTTACTCCAATATGGCTGACAAGGCTTTTGAAGCTAAAAAGAACCGATAATCAAACGATCGGCAACGTACGGGAGGGATCCATACTTTTCCCTCTGTTTCCCTCCCGACGTATTTTTTAAAAAAACAGTGAAAAGGAGATAATACCATGAAAAAAACTACGAAGATGCTTTCTATGATTTTTGCAGCTGTTCTTGCAATTTCATTTTTTACCGTTGCAGTATGTGCTGATTCAAACACTGTAATTTACGTAAACGGCGCCGGAAACGACTCGAACGCAGGTACCTCCTCAGATAAAGCGGTTGCTACACTTGACCGTGCTTATGCACTTCTTGCAGACGGTGGAACGATGGTCATCTGCGGTGAGGTACAGATACTCGCAAACTACGCTACCCCCGTATACACTAAAAATATTACTATCACCTCGGTATATAACAGCGTTGATTTCAGAACGGCAGGCGCAAAGCTGACCGTCGGTGCAAATTTCTATCTCAACGGTGACACCGTAATAGAAAACGTCAACATCTCCGTAACGGCAGCAAATAAGGCTATCGGATGCAACTCCAACACCGTTGTTATAGGCGAAAACGTTAATTGCGAAATAGGTGCTAGCGCAAACGCGCTCAGTCTCATTGCAGGCTCCTTTGATACTACCAGCTCAAAGTGCGACGACTCAAAGGCTACTAATATCACGGTCAACAGCGGTACGTGGAATACCTTCCGCGGCGGTAACCGTGCAACCGCATCTTCTGCAGTAAAGGGTGCTCGAGTCATTATCAACGGCGGTACGTTCAACGGCAGAGTCAGCGGCGGCGGAAACTCCCCCGTTGACGGTGACGTATCCTTCACTATAAACGGAGGTACGTTCAACAAAGCCGTATCCGCATCCTGCATAAACAACGAATCAAAAGGAAAGATAAACGGAAACGTTACATTTACGATAACGGGCGGTACCTTCGCTGACAAGGTAATGCTCTGCGACAACTACGGTGACAAGGTCATGGGAACCGGTACTCTCATCATCAAGGGCGGCGAGTTTGGAGAAAACACGACTATTCTCGGCGCAAACTGCACGGGAGATACTACTGTAAAGATAGGCGACTATGCAAAGGCTGCCGACATCACCGCAAAGATCTCCGGATTTACGACAATAGACGACACTCCCACTCCGGCAGGAGGCGACAACCCCAACACGGGTGACGTTACTACGATCGTAGTAGTAACGATGCTCATTTCTCTCGGTGGTATCGCTATCCTCACCGCAAAGAAGGCAAAGGCGACAAAATAACGACGCCGCTGCTCTTTTCTAAACAATAAAGGAGGCGTAAAAATGAAAGTTAAAAAATTTATAAGCACGTCGCTTCTCGCTGTAATGCTGCTCGGTGCTTTGGCATCCTGTCAATCGGGTGCGGGAACACCGGCCGATACCTCCGGAAACGACGGCACAAATGACGGAACCGTTACCGACCAGGTAACGGAAGAATCGTTTGACATCTCGGCAGAGCTTGACTACAACGGATACGAGTTTATGGTTCTCGTTACGGGCAACTATGCAAACAACGACTTTAAAGTAGTCGAAAACAACGCCGATATAGTAAACGAAGCAAAGTACAAGAAGAACAAATTTACAGAGGATTACCTTGGCATTACGATAAACAATATCGACAAGGTGTCCTTCGGCTCAACGGGCGGAAACGGCCCCGGCTTTACCATGTTCAATGAAAGCTACTCATCAAGCTCGTACGACTACGATATGGGTGTTATCGGTGCTTACGACTGTGCGACACTCGCATACAGTAACCTCGTATATGACCTGAACACTATGCCGAATCTTGACCTTGACCACTCCTGGTGGGATCAGAACGCAAGAAAAGACCTGACTATCAAGGACAGACTTTTCTTCACGGCAGGTGATATCAGCCTTACCTACAAGCAGGTAACGCACTGCATACTCTTCAATAAAGAGATCCTCAGACAAAACGATGATCTTAGCAACCCCTACGATCTCGTTCGTAACGACAACTGGACGTTTGACACCTTCGGACAAGAGATAAAGAAGATATCGGGTGACGAAAACGGAAACGACGTAAACGACAAGTCAGACAAATACGGACTTCTCTCCTGGAACGACCCGCATCTCGCTATAATCACGGCAGCGGGAGAAAAAATACTGTCCCTTGACGACGAGGGTACGCTTTCTCTCACGCTCTACACGGAGCGTACGGATGAGGCGCTTAGAAAATACTGTGAGATACTCTTTGACTCCGAGCATGCGTTCAACTATCAGTACAATGCTCCATCAACAGAATGGAACACGACTCGTGACGCTATGTTCAACGAGAACAGAGCACTCTACTATATGACGACCTTCGTAACTATCGGCAGACACAGAAATATGGAGACCGATTTTGGCGTTCTTCCTTATCCGAAGCTCGACGATTCTCAGGACAGATACTACCACACCGACACTCCCTTCTCTACCGCGTTCGTATGCACGCCTCTACTTCACGAGGATGATGAGAGAACGGGTGCCGTAATGGAAACTCTCGCTTACTACTCAAAAGAATATATGACTCCCGCATATTATCAAAAGACTCTCGTCGGAACCTACTTCCGTGATGATGAGAGCGCAGATATGCTTGATCTTATCTTTGCTACGAGATGCTACGATCTCGGTACTTACTACAACATTCAGACCATTGGACAGAGACTCACCGCTATGCTCAATCAAAGAGAGTATACTTTTGCCTCTATCTGCGCATCTATTGACAAAGGAGCAAAGGAACAGATACGCGATATCAACCAAAAATATGCAGAGTTGAACTGACCTACGAAAAGCAGGGATCAAATGAAAAAAACTATCTTTACAATACTCACGATATCTGCTGTTATTCTGAGCATTACCGCATGCGGTAATGCTCAGTCTGATATCGAGACGAATTCGGAAATAACGACTACCGCAGATAACACGACGGACGATACGTCCAAAAACAACGATATGTATACTATAAACTCTATTTCAAAGCTCAACCAAAGCTCCGATATTGACAGCCACGGCGACAGCTACGCGCACAGCTCTCTTGAAATGAATTTCAGAGAAAGCAAAACGCTCAAAAGCTACGACCTCGCACAAGCGACTAACGCAATGTATCCGAGAGTCAAGAAGACCGCAGACGGAAAGTACTTTATGATCCTTCAAAACGGTCAATACGGCGGTAACATTCTATTTACCACGAGTGATGACGGCGTCAATTACAAAACTCCGCGAGTCATACTCTCTGATGAGAAAATATTTAACGGAACGGATACGAAAAGATATATGACCGCAGACGCAGCAGTCCTTAACAACGGTGATATTCTCGTCGTGTCGAGTTTTCGTGCCGTCAACGGATATCGCACGATGGTAGGGGAAAACGGAATAGTGTCGATTCGCTCCACGGACGGCGGCAAGACCTGGTCGGAAAAAAAGGTCATCTACGTCGGAACGAACTGGGAGCCGTACGTTTTCCAACTTTCAAGCGGTGAAATACAAGTATATTTCTCTGCCACAGCAGAAAAGATATATCTCTACGGATACAGTGACGAGCGCATTTCCTCCGGCATCGGAATGATACGCTCAACCGATAACGGCGAAACGTGGACACCGGACGTAAAGCAAGCACCGTACGCTCCGCAGTATGTTATGAAACAATACGTCACTACCAGAAGCGACGGAGTAAAATGCTTTACCGACCAGATGGCGTCGGCGGTTGAACTGCACAACGGAACGATCGCGCTCGTCGGAGAGAGCAGATTTCCGGGCACTCCAAGCGACAAATATTACATTTCCGTTGGCGTATCACCGGACAATTGGAGTCAATGGATAGGCTTTGACGAGGCAGGACCTGCCGTACGAGCTAATAATATGTTTCTCGGTGCAGGACCGTATCTGTCGCAATTTGACTCGGGAGAGACTCTGCTCACTTACAATCAATCAAATACGTTCTACACGCGTCTTGGAAGCGAAGACGCATTGAAATTTGCAAATGCGATGGAAGTATTTGAGGTTGGCGGTTTCTGGGGCAGTTGCCTCGTTGATTCTTCTCACAGTGCAATACTCACCTGCCCTGCAGTTACGGGTAGCGGTACGGCAAACGTCAACGTCGGCCGCTTCTATCTCAATCACGATATCAAAGCGCAAAAGCTCACCCCCGCAATCGACGGCGGCAACACGGAATGGGCAGGCTCCGACGAGGCTTTCTTTATCGGAAGCGAAAGTCAGGCGCAGGTCTCTGTCAGATTTGCATTTGACGACGAGCACGTCTACGTGCTTGCCGAAAGACTCGACTATAATCTCATTTCAAGCGACAGCATATCGATCATGCTTGACGACGGCTCGGATAAGGGCTTTTACACCTTAAAGGCGGACCTTGGCGGTTTTTCCTCCTTTGAATATTTCGACGGAGAGAAGAGGACGGAAGCCGACTCCTCCGAGATAGAGGTTGCAGTATGGTGCGACGGCACAGTGGATGACAACAGCGACAAGGATACAGGCGCAATATACGAGATAAAGATACCGAGGCGCTTCCTTTGCATAGACGGATCGATGGCACGCGTTTGCGCTATCCTCTACAACAAGGACACCCCGAGCGAAAAGGCAAAAAGCGATATTATAAACACCTGTGAAAGCTCGAACAAGTCCACCTGGAAGAGAGTTATCATAGAAGACTAAAGAATTATTCTGCGACATGCGGAGGATGAGAGAAATGCTTGACCTTGACCCGGAAATGCTGCTGACCATCGGCACGTGCATCAGTTTTTTTGTATCTGCGTGCCGCATACTCTCTTTTCAGATAAAAAGCATAAAAACACTGACTCTTGTTCAGGCACTGCTGTCATTTATTTACGCCATAGCGTTTATATTTCTTGGCGCTTTCCAAGGAGCTGCGCAAAATATAATATCCACGATAGTTCGATTGGTATCTCTATCGGACAAAAAGTGGGCAAGCAGTCGTATATGGATAGTTATCTTCTCTGCTTTCTATCTCGGATTTGGAATCTACTTCTACTCTGCCGAGGGCTGGGTATCTCTCTTAACGGGAGTAGTGATGATACCGTATATTATAGCTCTGTGGTCTCACGACTCGGTGAAATATAAGGTAAATTACTTCTGCACGACCGCACCCGCCTGGATAATATACAACGTAGTTTCAAACAACGTTTTCGGCGTGTTTACCGAATCATTCAATATGGTGTCTATTGCCATCTCACTCACTCGTAAATACTTTGAGGATAAAAAAGCAAAAAGCGCCGAAAAAACCATATAAAAACGAATCGGATGTTTATCATCAACGATAAAAGCACTTGCCGCGTAATATACGCGGCAAGTGCTTTTATTTTTCTGTAAAAGGTTTCGGCTCAAAAGTTAAAATCCGTGCTCGTTTCTCTCGATGACCTCGTCCTGCACTATCTTTGGCAGATGAGTAAAGTAAGCACTGAATCCGCTCACGCGAACGAGCAAGTCCTTGTAGCTTTCGGGGTCTCGTTGTGCATCGCGCAAGGTATCGGATGAAATGCAGTTGAGCTGTACCTCCATTCCGCGACGCTCAATAAAAGTCCTTATGAGCGATAGCACGTTATCCTCGTTCTCTCCGCTCATCTGATCGGGTGCAAATTTGAGATTTACGACTATTCCTCCCATAAACGGAGAGTGATCCCAGCTCGTAGCGGAAAGTATCGCTGCCGTCGGGCCGTTTATCTCTCTGCCCGCAGTTGCGGACGAGCTTGCCGCAAGAGGCGTACCTGCGCGTCTACCGTCGGGTGTCGCCTGCGTAACGAGTCCCAGCGTGGCATTTTCTATATAAGTAAACGTACCGGGAACGAGAAAGCTGCCGCGGTAGGTCTTTATGCCCTTGCAAGCCGCCTTGACGGCTTCCGAAACTATGGCAGCGTATTTGTCCGCTACCTCGTTGTTCGTTCCGTAGTGAGCCGTGCGGTTTAGTATATACTGTCTGAGCTCTTCTCTGCCCTCGTAGTTATCGTCAATTGCATCGAGCAGTTCTTTCATTGTTATCTTTTTTTCGTTAAATACGAGCTGCTCAATAGCGGCAAATGAGTCGATGGCGTTCGACATACCGACGAAGGTAGGCATAACGTGATTATATCTCGCCCCTCCCTCGTCTATCGCACGTCCTTTTTCGAGACAGTCGTTTACAAGACACGATACACGCAACAACTCCCCGCCGTTGCGTTCTCTCTCCATCTGACGTCTGTTGATGTGAAGCTGCGCCTCGTACACTTCACGGCGCAGATTTTTTTCAAAGGATCTTATCATCGGCTCGACCGAGTCTGCATCTATATTCTCTCGCATAGCCGCTATCAGAGGAAGTGCGAGATTGTGGTACGGTGCGCACGGATACATTCCCGACGCTCCGATAGGCGTGATCTCGGTGCATCCCGTGTTGCAGTAGTATCGCGAATCCTCGTCGCTGACGCCGATTCCGCGCAGTCCATCCGTTATGAGATCGTCGTTGTATATCGCGGGTTGTGCAGCTCCACAGGCGTTAACCTGTATCGCACGGCGCAAGAGACGGTCGCTGTTGTCCTTGCCAAAGCTGAGAGCGATCTTTCCCGTTCCCGAGCGTACTATCTCGGCTGCGTCAAGAGCCAAGTACGTCATTTCATTTTCAACGACGTTGCCCTCTCTGTCCTTTCCTCCGATCATACAGTCGTACGCTACGTTTGGCATAATATAGGCATCAGGCATCAGCAAAAAGCAACAGAACAGCTCCAGAGCCTCTTCCCTCGTCAGCCTGCCCTCTTCTATATCTTTTTTGTAAAAAGGATACAAATACTGGTCTACCCTGCCAAAATAAAATAGCTCCCACAGAGTAAAGGAGAAAAAGTGGATCGACTGCAAAGCCTCGTGGAAGGTCCTTGCCGGCTCAGCGGGAACTCTTTTTACTACCTCGTATATGCGCTCGAGCTCTGCCTTTCTCTCGCCCTCGGCATCTGATATCATCACAAGGAGCTTTTGCGCGTATTTCTCCGCAAGTACAAGCTCAGCACTGAGCTCTATCAGACATCCCTCGTAATATTCGTATTTGCGCAGATCCTCCGCATCACAAAGATCCAGCGGCTGCATATATCCCTCGATCTCGGAGATAAGCCCGTTTATTCCGACTCTGAGCAGCTTTGGAAAATCAAGCGACATATGTCCGAGTGTAAGCTGCGTCGTGTTAGGAGCGCTGCGCATAGCAAACTCAAGCTCGGCGTATTCTCTCTGTTCATCCTCCGTCAGCGGAGTGTAATCGGGACGTCCTACGATGAGCTCGTCCTCAGCCGATATCTGCGGCTCCATGTTGTTAAGAATAGCCGCCTCCGCCATAGCAAGACGAATACGCGCAGAGTAAGGTCTTGACTCAAGCACCCCTCGGCTCTCTGGTGTCACAGCGGCTCCTACGTGCTCACCTTTTATAGCGTTAACGTAAGAACGCATAAAATTGAGTCTCTGTCTCATCACGCGCGCATATCCGACGTGATGCTTGAACACAGGCTCCTCCATGTAAAATTCCTTTATGCGCCTTATTCTGTCTCGTTGCTTTTCACTTAACATAAGCCCCTCCAAAAAAACAAACTCCTCTCGCCCGTCTCCCTCTCTTTCAAAGCAGAAAAACGCAACGTACGAGTATCATCTTTATTTTATATTCTTCCACCTCCCCCGTAAATGCAATTTTGAGAAAAAGATGTCAATTTAGGAACGAATGTTTTACGCAAAATATGACGTTGCTACACTCAGGCAAACATCACTCAAAAAAACGCACCTTTGTCAGTAGACAAAAGTGCGTTTTTTTGACCGCCGAGGTATTCGAACCCCTTTTTTTCTGCCTTTGTTACAGCATAAATCAAGCTCGGTTTCAAGGGGTATGCATATTTTCGGATAGTCCAAAATGCAAATTGTGATTATTCCGTAAATTTGCAGCTATTGTTCCGCAAACAATTGACATTATGCCGAAAATGTGGTATACTTATACTGATATATTGTATGATTCGAAATCTCAACGTAACGAGGTATGAATAATGGCTATGACAACGAAACAAGCCGCCGAGAAATGGGGCATCTCCGACAGACGTGTCCGCACTCTCTGCGTAAACGGACAGATTGACGGCGCATGGCGCGAGGGCAAACTCTGGTTTGTTCCCGATAGCGCTCCCAAGCCTGCTGACGGACGCATTCGCGGAAAGGAAACCCTTCTCGCCCAAATTGAAAGAAAGAAAATTGAACTCGACGGTCGCAGACCGCTCACCGAGGGTGAAGTGGCGCGTCTGAACGAGGACTTCATGATTGAATATACTTACAACTCCAACGCCATCGAGGGTAACACCCTCACCCTGCGTGAAACCGATATGGTACTCAAAGGCTTGACGATTGAC
>JAZQXE010000078.1:0-18996 GCA_045632705.1 Eubacteriales bacterium
GACTTGGGGGGAACCTTTTCCGGGCAAGGTTCCCCCCTACCTTCACGCCTAAACCATACAAAAACGAGGCACTCTCCGCGGAGAGTGCCTCGTATCGTTTATATGCTTTTCTCGGTTTAGTTCTGTTCTCTCTTCTTGAGAGTAAGTACTGTGCACGCGCCAAAGATAGCAACTACTGCAACAACTGCTACGATCGTAGTCATATCGCCGGTATCGGGGTTTTCGTTACCTGCGTTACCGCCCTGCTGGTCGTCGTTGTTTTCGGGAGCAAAGAAGTCTGCTCCGTTTTCGTCAACTACCTTGCCCTCAAATCCTGCAAACATATCCTCGGTAGCGGTTGCCTTGAGATCGCTGTCAACAACTATCGTTCCCTTGCCTGCATAGATGAAATCCTGGAGGGTATGCAGATAGAGATATCCGCCCTCGTTAACTACGAGCTGGGTATCGTTGTTGCCGTTTGAGTGCATAGCGAGATACTTTACGTCCTCGCCGATGACCATCTTGCCCGTGCTGCCGACGATGATCTTGCCGCCAACGGTTGCATTCTGACCTGAACGCTCAAGAATACATACGTCGTCAAAAATTACGTCACCCTCAAAGGTGATAGACTTGGGTGCTGCTACCATGAACATACCGTACTGGGAAGGAGCGTCTCCGTTTCCTCCGGAGCTATTCATATAGAAAATGTTGCCGTCAGCATCTCTTCCCGTATAGTCCTTGGTTCCGTCAACTGCGGTAAAGAGGATAGGAGTGGTCGTTGCGGGAACGACAGCATCGGTACCAACGTGGCCCTTTCCTACGATAACTACCGTACCGCCTGCCTTGAAGAGATTGTACATAAGGCCCTCTTCTTTAGGCTGATCCTCACCAACGTCTCCCCAAGAGTTGATATTGGTGCCCGACACGTTACCCGTGTTGCATATTCTGGGGTTCTCGGGAGTAGCGCCGCCCGTAGTAGAAACGGTCCAACCGCGCGTCGCATCGCTTGCGAATGAGATGTAGTACTTGTTGTCAGTCGTTACGGTAGGCTCTGCGGGTACGTTTACCGTAGCTGCAGAAGCTGCAAGCATACCGAAAGGTACTACCATAAGAGCAACAAGAAGAATAGATATGATCTTTTTCATAGTTTTATCTCCTTTATTTTTTTATAGGTTTATTTTACCATTTCAGCATACTTACTGTCAATAGCGAAAAATGCTTTTAACAATGCTATGCTAAAACGGAGGATCGGCTTTTATTCAGCCTTTCCCTTTTTCTTTGCTATAACTACGATCACTACGACTACTGCCGCAACTACGACTGCCGCGATAACTATCCATACGATAGGACTGATACCGCCCTCGGCAGAGGTGGAGGCGTTTGTCGTCGTGGGTGCTTTGGTCGTTGAGGGGGCCTTGGTCGTGTCGTCTCTTGAAGGAATGGGAGCTCTGGTAACGTCGTCGCCCTTGGTCGTATCGTCAGCCTTGGTCGTATCGTCGGTAGCAGCGTTCTCCTCGCCCTTCACGAGCATATCAGCCGTAGGCGTCTTGGTATCGGGGTTTGCGGGTACGCTGTACGCGGGATCTTCGTTTACGTTGGATATCTTGTCAAAGAGACCTGCTATCTGAGAGTAGTTTTCGTACGCCTTTACGGTTGCGGAAGCATTGAGATTCTTGTCAGAGCATACGAAGTTTGCCTCAGCGTCGTATGGGTTGTTCCAGGTGAAAGAGTTTATAGTTCCGCTCTTCCAGTTGAGAGTAAAGGACTCAAGGTTACTTTCCTTTGAGGTGCCGTAGAAGTTGTTGATGGAAGCGTTATCGGTGAGCTCGATCTCGACCTTGCCAAGACGAATACCGTTGGGGTATGCGCAAGTACCGTGGAGAACACCGACCTGTGCGTTACCGCCTATTTTAATGTGAGCGGTACCCGTATAAACGCCGTCTACGCTACGAGAGAAAGGAACGATAACTATCTTGGAGCCGCTCATTACGGTAACGTTTGTGTCCTTATCGCTTTCCGTAGGAGGTTCGTCCTGTCCGTTCTGATATCCGCCGAGGATGCAGAACGACTTTGCAATAGACGTACCGTTCATCTCGGATGAGCCTTCCATTACAACTCCTTCAGCAACTGTAACGGGATTGTGCTGACCGATAACGAGAATGTTGGTGCCGTTGTTGTGGAAGGTAACGTTCTTGAACGTCGTTTCACCCCAGCAAACGAAACGGCAAGGGCTGTACGCGTACTGTGCGCCGATCGTTCTGTAATCGTAGCCGCCGTAGCAAGAGGTGAAGGTTACGGAGCCGGTGTAGGGAGTGCCGTAGGAAAATGCCCATTCCTGTGTAAATACGTCACAGATAACGATGGTGCAGTCCTTTGAAAGATCGAGCATCGCGTATGCATCTTCAAGATAACCTACTGCGTTCTCGTAAGAGGAGCCGTCTCCAGCGCCTCCGTCACGAAGGTAAACTACCGTCTTGAGATCTTCATCTGCGCTCGCTGTAAAGGAGAAAAGTGCAGCCGCACAAACTACGAGAGCGAGAACAGATATAATAAGTGCTATTCTTTTTTTCATTTGGTGTATTTCTCTCTTTCTGCCCCTGAGGAGCTATTTTTATGTCAGCCGCACCGTGTATTTACGGTAACGAGCGAAACATCGTATATGAGTATCGCGTTCTTTCCGAGGTCCAGCTCCACGATATTGCTGTCCTCTACGAGGACTATCGGAATATACATAGCGTCAAGTCCCTCTTCTGCCGCGAGCTTGCCCGTTTTGTGAAAAGGCGTTGACGCGTACTTCTCACCGTTGATATAGATGGCAGCGTCTACGTTCTTGCCCATCGTATTGGCAAATGTCAGCTTGAGGTAAACTTCCCTGCCGATATTTTCGCCGACCGTGATCTTGACCTTGCCCGAGTACTTTCCGTCGGAGGCGGGAGTACTGTTGAGGGTGATCTTGTCGCTCACCTCGTTTTCCTCGACCTTGATAACGAGCAGCTCGTCTATCTGCGAGTACTTATATTCGGTGAGCCCCTCCGGGATCATTACGCCTATCTGCATAGTCGAAGCCGTTGCCGTGAACACGAAACTGCGCTTTATATAATAGGAAGTACTGTCGTAGACAGTCGCGTACTGACCGAGTCCCGACTCTCCCGCTTTACGAGCGAAGAGATAGGTGCTGATAGTGGGCGAATGAACGTACGCCTCGTATCTGTACTGTGCTCCAACCTCAAGTCCCGTAACGGTATAATAGATACCGCTCTCGGAGTTGGGGTTTCCTGTGAGCTTGAGCGACCAGTCACCAAAGAATGCGTTTGCAAGGTCGTTGTCGCTTGCGGTCTTGGTAAATACGCTCGCTGCGTTGATCTTGTTTGCCGTATTGAGATTGCCGGATTCAAATCCCTCGTAGAGCACTACCTCCGTGTCGGAGAGGGTGTATTCGGATTTTGGAATATAATAGTTTCCGTCACACCTAAAGCCCCCTCGCTCTGCGAGTATACTCTCGAAGTTGGTCTGATACATACTGACCACGTCCGCCATCTTGATCCTCTCTTCAAGACCAAGTGCGCACATCCAGTATCCCTCCTCATATCCGGGGAGAGGCAGGTTGACAACGACGCCCTGACCGTCCTGCCAGGTCTTTGCAAGTCCCGCCTCGGGAATGTCCGCCATGCCGTTGATGATAGCGACGATTCCGACTCCGACGGGAGTAGTGGAGTCACCGCCGTGTCCTGCGAGTGATATTATCTTGAGCGTTTCGTAAAAGTCACCCTCACCCCACAAAAGTCCGATAAGGATGAAGGAGCAGTTGATGCACGTCTCACCTCTGTTGGAGGTTAGGTCGTAGTGATGACGGTGAACGAGCGTTTCCGCTTCTCTTACCGCATTTCTCCAAAGATTCTTTGAGGGATATTTCTTTCTGAGAGCAAGCACCTCGTCGATTACCTGATCGGGCACGCTGCCGTCGGGCACGACCTTTCTCGCCTCCTCGATAAGAGTGGAGATATCATCCTCAAAGTACGCCATAGCGTACATAGCGGAGAAGAACTGCGCCCAGATGACAGGGTCTCTGTCGCTTGTGACCGATGCAAATATTCCCGTAACGTCGACCGCTGCACCCGTCATACCTGCGTACGACATACCGAGCGTTTCGTTCGCTATGTAGGGCTCACCGTTGACGGCGTATTTGTTGCCGTACTCCGCCATACCCGAGAAGGGAGGCAGATAGCCCTTTGACTTGAATATTCCGTATGCACCGTAGCTGCGATGACCGCCGCCCATATCGTAGACGTTGTAGTCTACCCAGTCCTTCGTTATCGTCTGGGAGCTGAGCGTACCGTACTTCTCGTAGCTGTCGCGGATAATGTACTGGTTGAGTATGTCGATACTGAAGTCGTCGTCGTTCCATACCTCCCAGATACCCGTCTGCTCGTTAAATCTGAGCTTGTCTCCGTGGGGATTACGGTTATTGTGCTCGGCGTACGGGCCGTTGCATATCTCAAACCAGGAGTCAGGCATAGCAACTATCTGCTTTCCGCCCGAGGAAGCAAACTCGTATCCCGACAAAAAGCCGATATACTGCGCTATATGTCCTGCGAGCGTTTTGTCAAGGTAATCCTCGACGGAAATTACGTTATACTTTGAAACGTCGATCTTTGAAAGATCAATGCCCGTAGTATCCTTGCCCTTGTCAAGTACTACCTCTTGGGCGTCGTCTCCCGCATCCGTATCCACGCTCGTATCAGCGGACGTGTCCGCAGCCGAGGTATCGACGCTCGAGACGTTGCCCGAGCCGCCGCAACCGACGGCTCCGAGCAGCATCAGCAAAGCAAGTATCAATGATAATGCTCTTTTCATTATTGCTCTTCTCCCGCTTCAACGCGACTGAACGATTCGTTGGTTGAGTTCAGTGCCGTTTCAGCCTTGTTGAGATTTGCCTTGAGCATTGATGAGAAGTTTGTCGAATAAGTGGTAGAGAGCTGGGTTATAGCATCCTGCATACCGCCGAAGTTGAACATATAACCGGGGTCGTACATTCTCGTTGCTATCTGCAGAGCAATCATATCGTAGCTATCCTCGTCCTTTACGTACTTACCCTCAAGGGTTCTTGTGTAGTACGCGGGAGTAACTATCTGCTGTGAAATGTATGCCGTACGCTCCATGATCTTGGAGTTTGCCTCGTCGTTTGCGGTAGAAACGGGGATACAAACGTAAGCACCGTCCCAAGAGCCGACGGGAGTGTAGTAAGAAAGCTGAGATTCTTCGTAAAGAGGAAGAGGAAGAATACCGTACTGAAGCTCGGTATCACGAAGATGAGGGAATCCGAGATGCTCAACCGCACGGAAAAGAAGCTGACCGTCGGCAAACATACCGATAGCCGTCTGGCTCGTTCCGTCCGTTCCCTTCTGTCCGTTGAAGGTATAGGTCTTGTTCTTGGTAAATTCTACGAAGTCGATGACTGCGGAAGCTGCTTTCTCGCTGGTTATACCAAGCTCGAACTTACCTTCATCGTTTACGTATGCTATCCTCTCACCTGCAGCGTTGAGGAACGCCATACAGGTAGAGTTTATAAATCCAAAGCCGTAGAGGTCAAACTGTCCCATAACGTCGTCACCGTCAAGGTCGCCGGAGACCTTTGCGGAGAACTCCTTGAGCTTGTCAAACGTCCACTTGTACTCCTTTACGAGCTGATAAGGCTCCTCAAGATCGTACTCCTCGAACATATCCTTGTTGAATACAAGGCCGTACATTGCCTGAGTGGGAACGAGGCTGATGTCGCCCGTCGTGAAGAATACCTTGCCGTTTACGGTAAGGTCACGGTTGATGTTCTGATCCCACCAGGAGTTGGTAAGATCGAGCGAGCCGTAGTTGTTAAGGTCGACCAGGTCTCCGTTCATAGCAAGGGTACTTGCACTGTAAGTACCGATGATGCAGAGATCGTACATCTTTTCGTTTGAAGTATTAGCGCGGGTGATAAGGTCGGTGCTGTTCTGCGTCGATCTGTAATCAACGATAGGAGAGATAACGAGATCGTACTCCTGCTCCATCTGCTTGTTGCGCTTGTAGAGTGCTTCGTTGAGTACGTTTGACGCTGCGTCCGCCTCGCTCATGAGAAAGTCACGAACGATAACGGCGTCGTTGTTTCTGCAAGTCATGAGAATAACGTAGTCCTCACCGCCGAGCTGCTCCTCCTTCGTAGGAACGGGCGGGATCTTGTCAGCGTTCGGATCCTGCGTTACGCTCGGATCTGTCGTATCCGTGGGGTCTGTGGTCGAAGTGTTCGTTTTGCATGCCGCGAGGACGCTTACGAGCATCAGCACCGCGAGGATCATGCACAAAGCCTTTGAAAACTTTTTCATAGTTGCCTCCGTATGTATATTTGTATTTTACTTTGCAATATTTAAATACTCCTCAGCGTCAAAGATATCGTATCTCATCTCGTCTGCCGCAAGAGTCACGCCGCACACGCTCTGCTCTTCACGCGATGCGTTGTAGAGCACTCGCATAATTCTCTTCTTGTCTCTGTCGTAGTACTCCGTTCTCTTGATGTAATAAGGAAGCTCGTCCGTTGCGATAACGGTAAAGCTGCCGTAGTAGAAGAATTCTCCGTACTTGTCAAGATGCTCGGTGTAGAACTGTATAGCGTCTGCGTACTTTTCGTCAACGCCAAGATCACGGCGGCAAACGTAAAGCTCTGCGTCAAGACGGACGCCGTAGCAGAGTGAGTACTTTAGCTGCTTAAAGAAGTCACCCTCGGGGCAACGGATACCGCGCTCGGTGGTTATGACCTCGGGGAACGTGTATCTGAAAAGCGCGGGGAACTGTGCGCTCTTTATCTGGAAATCGACGTTAACGAGTCCGTGGATGAACTGCGTGTACGCAGCGGCGATATCGGTGACAACCTCTGCCGCAAAGACCTTGTTATGCTCGTCGCAATATTTCTCGGCACGGTCAAACGCCATTCTGTGATAGATCCACTCCTGGTCAACTCTGTTGCCGTGGTCGTGGCGGTGGTTAAAGCATGGCTGATAGGGGCATCCGCCGTAGCAGTCGGCAAACAGACAGTCAGGATCGAACTCCTCGTTCATCAGCTCTATCTGTGACTGGAACTGATCTCTCCATCTCTGTGTACCCGCACATACGATCGGGAACTGATGCGCACCGTACGTCGCTCTGAATTCTCCTCTGCCGGGGTAAACGAAAGCAGGTCTGACCTCGTTTCCGTTTATGTCTATTATCTTGACCTCGTCTCCGAATTCCTTGTAGTAATCAACGTGAGGATCGAGGAAGTGGCAGTTACACTCAAGTATCACGCGGCCGCCCATTTCGCGTACCTTTGCAATATTTTCCTTAAGCTCTGCCCACGCGCCCTCGTAGGGCTCCTTGTATATGGGGTAGTTTCTGTCCATACCCTCTTTCCACCAAGCGAAAAGGAATATGGTGTGTATGCCGCGCTTTGCTCCCGCAAGGTAGACTCGAGGCAGGTCGCTTGCCTTGTAGTAATCCTCACCGTACTGTGAGCGCATGATGATCCTCTGCCAGCCGGTCATCTCGGTTACCCACTTTTCCTTGTCGGTAACGCGGAAGAACGCACTGTCTGCCCACGCTCTGTAATAATCCGCGCCCGCTCTCCAGTCACCGTCAAGAACACCGACCAGAGTAGAGGGGATCTCGATACACTCGCCCATCTTTGCCATCGGGAAATGGTCTGTACCGACCATAATGTTCGAGGGCTCGGAGTGTATGCGCTGCTTCATCGTAAGAAAGCAATGACGGAACTTGTCGTCGTGGCGTCCTACGTAGAGGAATTTGTCCGCTGACTGGATACCGAACCAACCCATAGAGCCTCTCGGATAATGCTGATGCCAGAACACCTCACGCTCGTCGTGGTTGTAATACTGCTTGGTAAGTGACTGAAGCACCGCCCAGGGATCGACGTTTCTCTGTCCGAGACCGTTTGGCATATAGACGATGTCTTCCTTCTTCTCACCGAAAAGCTCGGTGAAGTCCGCGAGAGGACAGAAGCACTCGTTCACTCTCGCACTCTGCTTGTTTTCTATGTAAGGGGTGAAGCGCAACAGGCACTCGTCAACCACCTCAACGGTTATCTTCATATAAACGTCGTAAACGTCACCATACTCGCTCACGACCTTGTCGTATTCAATAACGAGCTTGCCGTCGCACTCGCTGACACGTCCGCTCTGTTGTGCGGAAACGACGGGGATCTCCGTCCTGAGTCCGTCGTCGAGTATCAATCTCCAAAAGTCAGAGCCGCGAGCAGCGGCGTCTTCTTTACCCGTTATGATAAAGCTCGCCTCGTTTGCACAGTCATTCACCTCAAAAGAGAGGTATTTGCTCTTAATAACCATACTTATCCTTCCTTGTTTCAACTTTTTGCATTTTCTTCTGCGTTTTGAATATACTCGTGCAGTTTATGTCTACATTATATACCATTACGCGTTATTCTTCAATACATTGATGTGCATTTTTGTTTCAAAATATGAAACTTTTATTCCCTTGCAGAAAAAAACCGTCTACCGTTATTCCCATTTTTTCATTTTTCATTTCACAACGCGCCTTTTTGCATTTTTTCTTTGCATTTTCCCTTTTCGTAGTGTATAATGTTGTCAAAGAAGCAAAGAAAAAGGACGTGGATGTGCAAATGTATACATATAACATAAGACGATTACCTTTCGTCAGTATGACGGGACGAGTAAAAGAAGAAGCGGGATGGAGCCATAGCGGCAGATGTATGGCTGTAAATCTGCTCACCTTTATCCACAAGGGCGAATGTGTCTTTAAAATAAATGAAACAGAACACGAGCTGAAAGCGGGAAGCTGCGTGCTCGTACCGAAGGGCACCTACTATAAGCCCCACACCGACACTTTTTGCGAATATACGTTCTTCCAGTTTGACGGAGAATTAGAGGAATACGAGAAAAACACCGTCGAAAAAACGCTCGCGCAAAGCGACTCTGCGGCGTCCTTTTACGGCTTTAGCGAGGAGGTCGCAGAGACCTCGGTGCTATATCTCAACACTACGATGAGCACAAGAGAACGCGCGCAGGATATTGAGCTATTGCTAAACAAATGCGTCAACACGAGAATAAACCACACAAGCAAACGCCAGGTCATGCTCTCGCTCTACTTTTCCGAAATGCTCTTTCACCTTTCCGAAACGGTAAGTGAAAGCCTCTCGGAAGAGAAAAACTACCCGCAGTCGCTGAACAAGATACTCAATTTCCTCAAAGAAAACTACACCTCAAGCATTCGCCTCGATGACGTGTGCAAGCACACGAACATATCAAAGCAATACTGTATGCGTCTCTTTAAAAAATACCTGAAAACAACGATAAACGACTACATTCTTGAGCTCCGTATGAAGCACGCCGTATATCTCTTGCGTTACACCTATATGAACGTAAACCAAACGGCAGACTACCTCGGTTTTTCAAGTGTCAGTTATTTTTCTCGCGTATTTAAAAAGTATTACGGCGTAGCACCCTCCGAATATTTCGAATAATTACAGGCGCAAAAAAAGGGACGGAAAAGACCTCGTCGGTCTTCTCCGTCCATTTTCGTTTTTTATTTACTGTCCGTCGTTGAGTGCTATTATAAGACTGAGCACGTCACGGTTGTTGAACTTGCCGTCCTCGTTTACGTCTATTGCAGACTCGGCGTATCTGTCGCCGTATCCGCTGAGAATGCGAACGATAACGGTGATATCCGCGTTAGATACGATGCCGTCTCCGTCAACGTCACCGAGTGCCGCTATGAGCTTGTCGATGATCTCGGAGGTGATGAGCTCTCCGCGTATAACGCATACGGTATCACGGCTACCCGTCTCAAAGACGGTAGCTGCCTTTTCAAAGACGCGCGTTACGCACTCGTCGTGAGAAACGCTGTCGAGCATCGGGCCGTACGCCGTAGCGTACCACATTCCCGAGTCGAGTCCCGCAAAGGTGTCAAGCGTACCGATATTCTCGCTCACCGCTACGTTGTTGGTTGCGAGATAGTTTGCACAGCTTGCCGCTTCAGCCGAGCCGATGACGACGTATCCCTTGCCGGAGAGATCGTAATTGTTGGTGATCTCCGCAGGCTTGTATGAGGAATAGTTATGCATTCTCGCGACTATCGCACCGACATCCACACCGTTGTTGGTGATGGTTGCGTAGTTGACGCATCCGATAACGTTGAGGTTGATAGCAACTGCAACGATACCTCCGACGTCCTTTCTCGTTCCCGATACGTTACCGTAGTTTACGCAGTTCATAACGAGGCTGCGGCTCATAGTGTCGTCGTTTGCCGATGCGATAAATCCGCCCGTACGTCCGCCCGCCGTTGCCGTTACGTTACCGAAGTTGGTACATCCGATAATACCGACGCCGTTACCGTAGGTAGTCGTCTTGACTCCGTCCGTCGTCTTTGAGAAAGCGTTACGGGCAAGTCCGACAAATCCGCCAAGATAAGCCTCGCCGGCATAAGCGGCCGTTACGTTACCAAAGTTGGTACATCCCGAGATAATTGTCGTGACCTGTTCCTTTTCATGAACTACATAGCCAACAAATCCTCCGATTTTCTGCTTTGCAGAAGAGCTTACGTCCGCGTGGTTGGAGCATCCGACTATTCTCGCTCTTGCACTCGTATTCGCATTGAGAAGGACGGTACCGACAAATCCGCCGACGCACTCCTGTCCCGCTACCGTACCGTAAACCTTGCAGTTTTCAATGGTGGTAGCTCCGTTGATAATGGAGCACAAGCCGCCCGTATAGATGTTCGCGCTTGCGCTGGTGATCTCGATGGTGAGATTTCTGATATATGCGTGGATCGCCATTCCGAAGAATGCGTTCTTCTCATATCCCTGAATATCTATACCCTTTATCGTATGTCCGTTACCCTCAAACACACCGCGGAACGCCTCCGTGGATGCAGGGCCGCCGATAGGACGCTGCTTGAGCTCTCCCGTATATTCGGAGAGGTCTATGTCGCAGGTAAGGACGTAGCTTGCGGTGATGTTTACTCCCGTCGTATTCATAAGCTCAAGGACGTCCTCGGGAGTTGAGAGAGGAATATAGCTCTCGTCGTAATATACGTAATTTTCGCAGCCGCGGAGTCTGGGTACGCCCATTTCCATCGTATATACGTTTTCAAAATCAAAGCCCGTAAAGCTCTGTGCTACGGCAAAGCGAATATCCGTAAGAGCCGTGCCGAGTGTATTTGTATAAGTGTATCTGTCGGGGTAGAAGTTGTTCTTTTCGGTCGTTGCGCCGTTGCCTGTACCTACGATGCTTCCGCCCGACGACATGACAGATGCGTCGTTGATACATCTCTCAACGACTACCGCCTGATGCGAGCGTCCGACGATACCTCCGAAGTTGACGGAGGTGTTGGTGACAGTTCTCGTTACCGCACCGAGATTGACGCAGTCGTAAACCTTGACGTGCCAGCCGATACCGACGATTCCTCCGCAGTCGGTATCCGATACCGTCACGGGAGCGAGGTTGGTACATCTCGATATGATGACGTTCGTTTCACCCGTACCCGCCTCGTAGTTCATACCTCCGACGATACCGCCGACGTATCTTCTGCCGCTTACTGCCGCGTGGTTTACGCAGTCGTTTATTTCTATATCAAAGCTGTTGGTATTGGCATCACCGACGATGCCTCCCGCAGCTCCCTTTGCACCTTCCGTTGCAAGCGAGGTGATCTTTCCGTAGTTTTCGCAGTTTTCGATAACTACGTTACCTACGGTACTGCCGTTTCGGAATGCATATCCGATAATACCTCCGACAGTCGCGTTACCCGTTACCTCTGCGTAGTTTACGCAGTTGGAGATCGTCGTTTTGCCGTTTACGTGTCCTGCGATCGCGCCGATACCCTGGTTAGCTCGGCTGGCAGCACCCGTGTAGGTGGACGTGATGCTGCCGTAGACCGTAAGATCCTTGATCGTCGCGTTGACACAATAACCGAAAAGCCCAACGTACGCGGAGCCGTACGACTCTTTGAGGGTTATCGAATGGCCGTTTCCGTCAAACGTACCGAGGAAGTACTGTCCCGGCTGATTGACGATTCCGACAGGTGAAAATTCAAAGCCGTTTGTAACGTCGGAAAGGTCAATATCGTCCATGAGGATATACTTGCTCGTGTGCCAGACGTAACCGCCGTCGCGATTCATAAGCATCGCAAAGTCGTTTGCCGTATAGATAGGCATATATCCTGCGGGTACGTCGGTGTAAGCAGAATCAAAGGTCGAGAACACGATATCCTTGTGCGGAGATACCTCCGTGTCCTTGCTTCTGACTCTACCGACTGCATATACCTTGTATCCGCGCACAAACACACAGTTCCAGGAGTTGTAGGTCACAGACGAGTTCATTGCGTCAAAGGGCTTATACGAATCAAAGTCGTCCTCACCGATAGAAGAAGCGTCGGCGTACGTCACGGGTGCCTTTGACACTATGACCTCGAGCTGTGCTCTGTCGGAAAGCCCATCGCCGTCCGCCGCGGGACTCTCGTTGTGCTCGTCCGTCTGATAGGATATTACTATTCTTCCACCGGGGAGCGTCTCTATCCAGGGAGCGGCGTTCGAGTAGCCCTCCGCCCGAGGAACAGCAATGCTGACGGGATCCGTAAAGCTGATACCGTCGCGCGAGAAGCTGATATCGATAACGAACTTGTAGTGTGTATCGCCGTACTTGTCGCCCCAGTAGTTCTTGTTTGTCTCAACTACCATAGCGTACGTGCCGTCGGAGAGGCGGGTGATAGACTGCATACCGTCTCTGCCGCTGTATCCGAAGAATTTGTGAGAATAGGGATAATGCTCCTCTCCGTCCGATACGCAAACGGCACCCGACCAGAGTCCCGTAGTTTCGTCAAGAGAATGCATAACGATATTCTGATATCCCGTACTCGATACGTAGGGGAAGGTAGCGTCGAGCGTTTCGTTTGCGCTCTTTGGGTTTATATAAACGGTTCCCGAGCCGTACTTTGCCGTATCGCAGGAATAATAGATGCGGAGCTGTCCCTCTATTCTGTATATCGTAGGCTCCCACATTCCGCCGTACTGATCGCGATCGGGCACTACCGAGCTTGCAACGTATACGGGAGAAGACCACGTATTTCCGTTGTCGGTACTCGTGATATAACCGATATTTGCCTCGTGCGAGCCGTCCTCAAGCGTGCGGGGGCTCCTGAATGCAAGGTATACCGTAGCAGTTTCCGCATCGTAGTAGGGTGCGGGATTCGCTACCGAATAACCGGTATCCGAAAAATCGTAGGCAACGTGTCTGGCAGCCTCGGGCCAATCCTTGCCGTCGTTTGAGGAGCGGGCAACGCATATCGTTTGTCCCTTCTCATAAGCAATTATGAGGCTTCCGTTTTCTCCCGTTGTGAGGCGCGGATATCCTCCCGCGAGTCCCGTCGCATACGGGTCTGACCATACGACCTCGGTAGGAGTATAGTCTATCTCGGAGTCACTGCCCTCTTCTGCCGTCTTACTGCCCGTCGTCGCAAAGGCAGGAAGATACGTGCATCCGAGAACGAACGTGAGCACGAGAATGAGTGATATAAATCTCTTCATCATTTTTCTCCTTCATTTTTATAAAAATTTTGATGTAAATATAACGTCGTTTTTTATGTTAGCACATTATCCACTCTCAATCAAGCGATTTATCACTAATCGGAACAAAAATCGTATATATATTTTTGAGCAGATTGTACAAAATACATTTTTCTCACAAAAAAAATAAAATCATCATACTTTTTTCGCCATTTTATGGTAATATATATACGAGGAGATGATATCTTATGCTAATTGATTTTCACACGCACGCCTTCCCCGAAAAGATAGCCGACAAAGCTATAAACAATCTCTCGTTCGTTTCGGGGGGACTCGAATATCACACCGACGGCACCGCCGAAGGACTGAAGAAAAGGATGCGCGAGAGCGGTGTTGACTACGCCGTTATGCTCAGCATCGCGACCAACGCCCATCAGCAGAGGAGCGTAAACGATTTCGCCGCCGCACAAAACGGCAAGGACGGCATCATCGCATTCGGCTCGGTATTCCCCGACTCCGAGGACGCGCTCGACGAGCTTGAGAGGATAAAGGAGCTGGGGCTTTGCGGCATAAAGCTCCACCCCGACTATCAGCGCTTTTCGGTCGACGACGAGAAGATGAAGCCTATATATAAAAAGGTATCGGAGCTGGGACTTATCACCGTATTTCACGCGGGCGTCGATATCGCATTCCCTCCCCCGTACGGTTGCACGCCCGACAAGCTCGCAAGAGCACTCGAGTGGTTTTCCACTCCCGTCGTAGCGGCACATTGGGGAGGTATAGGCTATTACGCCGAAACGCTCGAAAAGCTCGCGGGACGTGATCTTCTCTACTTTGATATCTCGTTCGGATATGGAAATATCCCAAAATACTACGCCGAGAAAATAGTCGAGGCGCAAACCGCAGACAAGCTGCTGTTCGGTACAGATACCCCCTGGCACACCGCCGAAATGGAGTGGCGTCTGCTCAACACTCTTGGGCTCTCCGAGCAAGAAATAGCGAAGATAACCTACCAAAACGCGCAAAAGCTCCTCGGACTTGAGCTTTAAAAGCAATATCACCGAACGCGCCAAACGCAACGTTTACTTTCAAAGACCGGCAATTCAAATTCGTTTTGAATATTTTATACTAACTATAGAAGTATTTTTGTTCTTTTGTAAGGAGACACAAGATGAATATTGGAGCACAGCTATATACGGTGCGCGAGCACTGCAAGACTCCCGAGGCACTCTCGCTTACTCTCAGAAGGATAGCCGATATCGGATACGAATACGTTCAGGTATCGGGGACGTGCGAGTACGATGCAGCTTGGCTTGACTCGGAGCTGAAAAAATGCGGGCTTTCCTGCGTTATTACTCACACTCCCGCAAAAAAGCTCGTTGAAGAAACGGACAAGGTGATATCCGATCATTCAGTGCTCGGATGCAAGTATATAGGACTCGGATATTACGGCTACGACTCCCCAAAAGAAAGGCTCGCGTCTTTTCTTGATACGTACACTCCCGTAGCCGAAAAAATAGCTGCGTCCGACAAGTACTTTATGTATCACAATCACGCGGCGGAATTTCAAAAGATAGATTCAAAGACCGTACTCGAGCATATAGCGGAGCGGACGGCTCCTTCTATACTCGGTTTCACGCTCGACACCTACTGGGTACAGGTAGGCGGAGCAAATCCGTGCGACGTATTGGAAATGCTGTCGGGCAGAGTCCCCTGTATCCATCTCAAAGACTACGCATTCGGACAGAAGATGGCAGTCCTCGGAGAAGGAAATATCAACTTTGACCGTGTTTTCGTCAAAGCAGAAGAAGCGAAAACGAAATATATGCTCGTTGAGCAGGATGACTGCGGCGGTGAAGATCCCTTTGACTGTTTAAAGAGAAGCTATGAATTTTTAAAGTCAAGAGGTTTTTGATAATGAGATATAAGCTATGTGCATTTGCGGACGAGGCCGACAAGTATATTGACGCTCAGATACTTGCGCTTGTCCAAAACGGCATTTCCCTGCTCGAGATACGCGGTGTTGACGGCACGAACATATCCGATATCACCCTAGACAAAGCGAAAGAGGTACGGCGCAAGCTCGACGATAGCGGAATAAAGGTATGGTCGATCGGCTCCCCTCTCGGAAAGATCAAGATCACCGACGATATGGCGCCTCACCTTGATAAATTCAAGCGCACTCTCGAGATCTCACACATACTCGGCACCTCTCGTATGCGCATATTCAGCTTTTACGTTCCGAGAGGTACCGAGGACGATCATTCGGCCGAGGTCCTGACACGCCTTGACAAATTCAGGAGTGCGGCACTCGGAAGCGGAATAATGCTATGCCACGAAAACGAAAAAGGAATATACGGAGATACCGCTCAAAGATGCCTTCGCATCCATCGTGAATTCCCCGATATCAAGGCGGTGTTCGACCCTGCAAACTTCATACAATCTAGCGAAAACGTAGCGGACGCGTGGGAAACGCTGTCTGCGTACGTTGAATATATGCACGTAAAGGACGCCCTGCCAAACGGAAAGGTAGTACCCGCGGGATGCGGCGTAGCGGACTTTCCGCACCTTCTCTGCAAATACGGCGGAGAGGTGCTGACGCTCGAGCCTCATCTGACGGTATTCGATGGGCTAAAGCAGCTCGAGGCAGACGATAAAACGGACGTCGACGAGTTCTCGTATCCGTCGGGGCGCGTTGCGTTTGACACTGCGGTAAGCGCACTCAAACAAATAATCGACTCAAATAAATAACCGAAAGGAAGACGATATAATATGAGCAATATCAAACTCGGTATCATAGGTATCGGAAATATAGGAAAGCTGCACATCGACAACGTGATCTCGGGCGCGTGTCCGTCGGTAGAAATTACCGCGGTATGCGATATTGACGAAAGTAAGCTCGAATACGCGCAAACGAAGCTCCCCGAGGCAGCGCAATTCTCCGACGCCATAGAAATGCTCGACAGCGGCTGCATCGACACGGTCATCATCTGCGTGCCTCACTACGACCATCCGACCTATGCGATCGAGGCGTTCAAGAGAGGCATACACGTCATTACCGAAAAGCCCGCGGGAGTTTACACCCGACAGGTAAGAGAGATGAACGAGGCGGCTGACAAAGCAGGCGTCAAGTTCGGTATCATGTTCAACCAGCGCACGAACAAGCTATATAAAAAGGCGCGCGAGATAGTATCGAGGGGGGAGCTTGGAGAGCTGAAGCGACTCGTATGGATAGTAACCAACTGGTATCGCACGCAGGCGTACTACGATTCGGGATCCTGGCGCGCTACCTGGAACGGAGAGGGCGGCGGAGTGCTCTTAAACCAAGCTCCGCACAATCTCGATCTGTGGCAATGGATATTCGGAATGCCGAGCAGAGTACGTGCGTTTTGTGAATTCGGAAAATATCACAAGGTAAGCATCGAGGACGACGTAACCATCTACGGAGAATACGAAAACGGTGCCGTGGCTACCTTTATCACGACGACTGGAGAAGCGCCCGGAACGAACCGACTCGAGATATCGGGCGACCGGGGCAAGATAGTTATCGAGGGAGGTAAGCTCAAATGGTGGAAGCTCGAAACTCCCGAGCGTGAATTCTGCTACACTTGTGAAAAGGGTATGGCTATGCCAAAGACCGTCTACGAGGAGATCGAGGACGAGAGCGTAAACGGCCACGCCGTCGTGCTCGAGGCGTTTGCAAGGTCTATTCTCTACGGTGAGGATATGATAGCCGACGGAAGAGAGGGGCTCAATTCCCTGTCCATCTCAAACGCCGCGTACGTTTCCGCCTGGACGGGAGAATATGCGAGCATACCCGTAGACGAGGTGATATTTGAATCCCACCTGTCCGAGCTCTGTGCAAAAGAGGTGGGAATAAAAAAAGGCGCCGCACCCGAATCTCTCGACGGTATGCGTGAGCGCTGGAAGGTAAGATGGTGATCTGAGTGAACGTTCCCTTTCTTATGCTGGCGGTCACCGCCTGCTATACTTTTACCACGCTCAACGACAAGCACGCTTTGTCAAAGGAAAAGCTCTCAAGCAGTCTTTATACCTTTCTCATGTGCTCGTCGATGGCAGTATTCCTCTTGCCGTGTCTGTTCTTCGTAGACGTAAGATTCGACTTTTCACCCGAGGCTTTTTTGGGTGTTTTGCTCATGATAGGCTGCAAGTGCGCTGAGCTGTTTATGTGTGCCGCGATATTGAGGGTAATGTCAGCGTTTGAGCTAAAGGCGTGGATAGGAGTAACACTGTTTTTCTCCTATGCTACCGACGTGCTCCTCGGCGCCGAGCTCACCCTCGTATGCGTTTTATTCATACTGATAACGGTTGCGGGCCTTGCTCTGATCGTTCGGGCAGATAAAAAAGAAAAGGTACCATACAAAAAGATCGCCCTGCCGCTCGTGCTGTTTCTCGCATCAAAATACGGCTATGGTCTTGTAATACGCACCTTTTCCTCTCACGCATCGTCAAGTATGCTCCTGCTGATCTCTCTGTCCGTGATAAGCATCATCCTGCTTCCTACGATAAAAATATCCGAGATAAAGGAAAAGAAAAGAGGCAGTATGATGGTAGCTCTAGCGAGGATCCCCAACACCGCGGGAATGCTCGCGGAAAACACGGTCGCTACGGTAAGTCTGACCAGCTACTCCTTTATCCAGCCGATGATACTCTGCACCTTGTTTTTTATCCGTATCATAAAAAAAGAAGACCACACTCCGATCAACGTCGTGGGGGGCATTATGTGCATCGTAGGACTCATCGGATTTCAGCTGTTTAAATAGCTCTATAACGTTTGGCGCGTAACGCGCAACCAATAGCAAAAGAAAAAGCAAGCACACGAAATGGGTGTAGTCCTTATCGGAGAAATAAAATAAGGGTATGGGCATAGCCCGATGCATTTGTTAAACAAAATGCGAAACTGGCGATAAAACAGAAGAGAGAGTAATACGGAAGTACAATTCCGTAAAGCTCTCTCTTTTCTGCATTTTTATGAGTGATATTCTTTGCTTCGCAAAGAGTGATATTGCCCTTCAGCAGTGATATTGTTCGGCTTCGCCTCACAGTGATATTCTATTCGCCATAAAAGCTCGCAACGCTCACACAGTGAGCGGGCGAATATCACTCGGCGATAGCCGAATACCACTGCGTAGCAATACAACTCGCCAAAGGCGAATAGAACTGGCGTGATACTCCGATAAGAGTATCACGCCAATGCGACTCAGCCTTTTTATTTTATCACGGCAAATCGAAGACAACCTTGCCGTCTTGACAGGTCACGTAAAATACCGTATATCTCAGATCTCCCGCCTCACTGACAAGGCCTGCCACCACCGTGTGCTTGCCCTCTCCAATGCCCGAAAGATCCAACACCACATCGCTTCCGTTCAGGGTCACGGTATCGATGCGCTCGCCGTTGACGTAGGCCACGGGTGCGCCCTTGGCATCCGAGAACTTGATGC
>JAZQXE010000079.1:0-6220 GCA_045632705.1 Eubacteriales bacterium
TGTTCGGGATCATAAGAAGAAGTCCCTGAGATGCTGTAAAGGTAGTCGTGAGAGCACCTGCTGCGAGTGAACCGTGAACGGTACCTGCCGCACCTGCCTCGGACTGCATCTCAACGACGCTTACCTTCTCACCGAAGATGTTGAGAGCGGGCTCGCCGAGAATGTTCTTGCCTGTAGCTGCCCACTGGTCACAGTAGTCTGCCATAGGGCTGGAAGGGGTGATGGGGTATATACCTGCAACCTCAGTAAACGCATAGGCTACGTGAGCCGCAGCGGTATTACCGTCCATCGAAACTTTTGTTCTTGCCATGGATTTTGTCCTCCTGAAAAGATTTATATATAAAAAATTTAATTTTTTATTACCTTTTTTATATTGGGCGCAGATCAGCACGCCCGTCGGTGTGCAACCTGCTTGCGTCCGAATTTTTTTGGGACGTGTTTGCCACCAATCATTTTACCACCGATTTGTTATTTTGTAAATATCAAAATTCTACTTTTATAAAGATTTTTACCCTCAAAAGTCAAAAATTTCACAAAATGCACGTTATCTGACGCTGTCAAGACTGCTTTCAGCCGAATATCTGTAATAGTTTATCAAATTGGGGTATTCGTAGACGGTAGTGCACGCCTCGTAGAAGGCGTCGATGGTGCCGGTGCGGTAATTCTTGTATTTGAGTCCGTATCCGAGCACAAAGTCCCCGCGTACGTTTTCCATAATGAGCAGGAGCATATCTATCGTTTTTGAGTTTCTCGCGTATGAGTGGAGAAAATGATCGGCGTACGCAGCGTCCGTTACCGTATAGGAAGCGGCAAACAGACTCTCTATCATTATTCCCGTTTCCGTGGAGTTTGGCGTTGACGCGGGGTAACAGATAACGTCCGTATCCCAGGACAGAGGAGTTGAATATTCCTCGTCCTGGGCGAGCTTCGGTATCGGCAACAGTCCCCATACGTCCTTTGAATTGTATATACGCTCAACGTCAGAGAGAGTACCGACGTAGAACATTGCAGAGCCGCCAAAGAATACGTTGCTGATATTACCGTCGTCGGGAGACTCGAACAGACACGAATTTTTGAGCAGCTTGTCGTAGGTCTTGAGCAGTTTCGTGCCTCTCGTTTTGTTGTCGTTTACCTTCAGTACCTTTTCCGTACGCTTGACGCTCTGCATCTCTGCCGCGATATACATCGTCTCGGAGAAGGTCTGCTTTGTGTCGCAGAGTATCGCGTAGAGACCTGCTTCGCCGCCCTCGTCGGCAACTATGAGCTTTGATATCTCGTTCATCTCGTCGTACGTCCAGCCGCCCGCGGCAGCTATCCCCTCGAGCTCTTCTACGTTGAAGCTCTTGCGCATCGTTTCGTTATATATCACCGCCTTGTACGAGCCGTTGTCAGAGACGCCGTCTCCGCGCAGAGCGTAGAGGCCGGTGAGCGTGTGCATATCCGAGCAGAAGGATTGGTCGTAGTAGGGGTTGCCCAGGTCTACGAAGGGTAAGAGGTCTATCGAGCCGAGGTATCCCTTGCTCGTGAGCGTTCCGATATCCGAGACGTCGGTCTGGAGAAGGTGCGAATAGACTATCGAGGACGTCTTTTCCTCTTTTAGTCCCGCTGCTATCTCCTCCGCACTTGCCTGCGCGTAGACGAAGTCAACGTTGAGTCTTTCTGCGAGCAGGCTCATCGTGCGGTATCTCTCGCGAGATATTACCGTTTCGTCGTCCGCAAACGTATCCTCGTCGGTGCAGGTGATGATGTAGGATAATCCCTGCATATCCGTCGTCTGCACGTTTTCGAGTGCCTGCTCGGCGGTCTTGTGCTGTTTTGCAAATCTGTCCGTTACGGCGGGGGTAGAGGAGACGTCGTCTTGGGCTGTGCCCGTGTCTGCGCTCGTCTGCTCGTCCTTTCCCGTGACTGTCGTGGATCCTTCACCGAACGAGCATGCGCCGGCGGAAAGCAGAAACGCCGTCAGTACGAGGGAAAGCACTGGTACGAGTGCCGTTTTTTTCTGTTTTTTCATATTCGTGAAAACTAACGCTTGTAGCGTATCGTCCTTGATCTTTTTTGTTTTTTTGCACGGATAAAGCTATTGATGAAAACGAACGCTACGGTCACTACGACAAGTGAAATGACCGTGCATATAAAGAATTTGCTTTCCGTAAATCTCTGTATCTTGTCAAGCGTCGCCAAAAACGCAGAGAGATCGACCGCGTTTTGCGTTACCAGCGTTACCGTGCCGAGCAGGGTGTCTCCGTCGTAGACGGAAATATGCCCCACGGCAGTCCCCTCCTTTACGGGAGCAACGAGGCTCTCTCGGTCGAGGGTGTAGGAATACTTCAGATCCCGCTCGGGATCTACGTTATAACAAAGGTAGGATTTTATCGACTCGGACGGAACGAGCATAACGTGGTCGGCCTTTTCGCTAAGCTCAACGGGTATATCGTAAACGAGCCTGCTCGTGCTTAGCACCTCAACGTATCCGAAGCCGTCGAGGGCGTAGTCGAGCAGAGCACGAGCAAAGTTGAAGACGTAGATAGGCTCGTCCTCCTCGCTCTCCTCGCCTCCGAGAATAACGCATATGTAGCTCAGCCCCCCGCGACTTCCCAGAGTCACCAGTGACTCACCGCCCTCGGTGGTCGAGCCGTAGTTCATGCCCTTGGCGTATTTATAATAGTAGTCGCCCGTGCCGAGCGAGTTGAGTTTACTTACGAACGCGTTTCTGTTATAAAGGTTTCTCGTTACGCAGTCGCTCGTCTTTTCGATGACGTGCTTTGACATGCTCGACATCTCGAGCAGTTGAGTATAGGAAGCAAACACGCCCGCTATCTTCGCCTGGTCCTTTGCCGTCGTCACCATCATATCGTCGTGCATACCCGTGGGATTCGTGTAATGGGTACTCGTCATTGACAGCTGTGCAGCCTTTGCGTTCATCGCGTCGACAAAATCAAGCGGCGAGCCGCAACAAACGTGAGCGAGCACGTACGCGGCGTCGTTTGCTCCTTTGAGCAGCAGAGCGTAGAAGAGATCCCTTATCAGTATCTTTTCCCCCGCCTCAATTGCGATATTGTTACCCGTGACTCCGCGCACCATCGCGTCGGTTATCTCGACTCTCTCGTCCATTCTCTGCGAGAGTGCCTCGTATGCCACAACTGCTGTCATTATCTTGACGGATGCGGCGGGAAAGACCTGCTTTTCCGACTCGTACTCGTAGATCACGCGCTCGTTTTCGACGTTGTACAGGTACGCGGCACCTATATGCTCCGCTATGGGCGGCTCGTAGTCGGCACCCTCTGCCGAAACGCAAAGCGAGGGCAGGGTGAGAAGCACGCACGCAAACAGGCACGCTACCGTCTTTAATATTCTTTTTTGCATTTTTACGTGGTCCTTCGTCTTTTACTTGACTCCCGCACTTGCGCGGGGAAAGGAGACGGCGCGGTACGCCGTCACGCTAAAGGATGTCAAAATATTTCTTTGCCGCCAGAACGTCCGCCTCTATTGCGGCGCGCAGAGCCTCGACCGAGCCGAAATCACGCTCGGGACGCAGAAATTTTAACAGCTCCACCGTGATGCTCTTTCCGTAGAGATCAGCAGAGTATCCGATGACGTGGCTCTCGCAGTTGACGCCGTCGCCGTCTACGGTCGGTCGCGTGCCGATATTCGATACGGCGGGATAGACTGCTCCGTCTATCGTGACGCGGCTGACGTAAATGCCGTTTGCCGCCTTGATATCTCCTACGTCCTGATTTGCCGTCGGAAACCCAAGCTTGCGCCCGAGCTTCTTTCCGCTTGTGACGGGTGAGATTATCCTTGCGAGGACGCGCTCGTCGTCTGCGGCTTTAGCTTGCTCGTACATTTTCCGCTCGTCAGATACCGAGATAGTAAGCAACTATCGTGTTGAGTATCTCGTCGCGGTCGAGTTTTCTTATGAGAGTTCTTGCGCTGTTGTGGTTAGTGATATAGGTAGGGTCCTCCGAGAGCAGATAACCGACTATCTGGTTTATGGGATCGTATCCCTTTTCCTCCAGAGCGTCGTATACCGTACAGAGAGTGCGCTTCATTTCCGTATCCTTTTCGTTTCTTATACGGAAGGTCTGCGTTTTTTCCTTTTCACTCGTCGTTTCGAGTATGATATTCTTGTCGTTATTCATAACTTGACTCCTTTCGGTGCTTGACAAAAAAAGCGTATACTGCACCTATGTTACCACTATTATATAATATTACTCGCAAATATTCAAGGTAAAATTCCGAATATTTGCCCGCAATAAATGTAAACATTTAATAACGCTGCAAAAACGGTGCCGTGACGTCGCTCTGCCGTCGCCCGGACGGACGCGCTTTTTCTTTTAAAATTATGCATTATGTTTGTTTTTTGCTAATGCGCAAGTCGCAAAACAACAAAAAGCAAAAAAACGCCTATTAAAAATAACAAAACGCTAAAAGCAACGACGGTTTTTTAGAATAAAATGTACTTTTGAAAGGCAAAAACGGCAAAAAGACGCTGAAAAACGGGGCGCAAATTCCTTGGAAAAATCAAAAGTCTAACAAAAATACAACATTATGCATAGAAAAAACAACAACAAGCACTATATTTTTTTTAAACAAAATGATATCATAAAAACGTATAGTCGGAATATGGCATCCTTGTTCCGAGCGAAAAATACACAATAGGAGATACGAATATGAAAAATCGAGCAAAGCTTTTATGCCTTGTCCTTATCCTGACGATGCTCGTTCCCCTTGCGGCGTCTTGTGCCGGCACCGGCACACCGCAGGACACCGTCGATATGGGCGGCAACGGCGGAGTCATCATCGGAGGAGAAGATGACGGAGGAGAAAACCAAGACAGCTACGAGCCGTCGGGAAATAAATACGATCAGGCGGAGTTTAACGTTCTCGTCAGCGCGAGAAACACTCTTGCTACCAACTGCTTCAAGTACGCCGAAGAAAATCAGAGCGTAGTTGACAGTGCCATTCAGAGAAAGAACGCGACCGTCGAGGCTGAATACGACGTTAAGTTCAACTACGTGGAGGATCTCGGAACGGCAAATCAGGGTGCCGGCAAGATGAGCTCCGCGTACACGTCGCAGACCCTCGAGTACCACCTCTCTTACATTGAAGTATATAGCGTAGTCAAACTCGCAACGCAGGGCGTTCTCTACGAGCTTGGCTCAATCGACGGAATCAATCTCAAGAACAGCTGGTGGGACCAGAACGCAAATGAGCAGCTTTCGATAAACGGACTGCAGTTCTTTACTACGGGTGATATCGACATCTACGACGATATGCAGCAGTTCATCATTATGTTCAACAGAGACCTGTTCACGCAGAAGATAAGCGATATGACCATCGACCAGCTCTACGAGACGGTTATGGAAGGTAATTGGACGTGGGATAAGTATTACGCGCTCGGTCAGGGACTCGTCGACGACTATGACGGTAACAATACGATGAATCAATTTGACCAGTACGGTATGATCACCTGGGACGATACTATTTACGCCGTATTCAGCTCGGGCGGTTCGAGAATAGTATCAAATGACAACGATACGCTCACCCTCTCCATCATAGGAGACGAGGCGGCTATCAACTGTATGACCGAGTACACCAACTGGACAAAGCAAAATGCATGGAACTACTCGAGAGTCAGCGGCGGTGCCGCAATAACCATGTTCTCCGAGAACAGAGCGCTCTTCTTCCTCGGACGACTTGAGTCTCTCGGCAACTTCAGAGATATGGACAGCGACTACGGTATCCTTCCCGTTCCGAAGTGCACGGATGATCAGGAGAACTACCACGTCGGTACGTCATGCTTCCACTATTCGATGATCTGCACGCTCAACCTCCCCGATGCGATAGATATGAGAGGGGACGTCATTGAGTCGTGTGCATATTGGTCAAAGCAGTTCCTTACCCCCGCTTACTATGAAAAGACGCTCGAGGGCACTAACACTCGTGACGAGGGCTCACTCGATACTCTCAAGATCATTGCGGCTAACAGAATATACGATATCGGCTTCTTTATCGAGCCTGCTGAAATGAACAAGGATCTTATTCGTCTTTACAGAGACTGGTCTACCGACTATGCTTCAAAGTATCAGGAAAAGCAGAGCGCGGCAGAAAGTGCTATTGGAGACGTAATGGACGCGTATAGCGACCTCGCGGATATTTGGCAGTAAACCCCTCGGGGTGCATCTTGGGACGTAAGACTCAATGAAAAACACTTCGCCCC
>JAZQXE010000080.1:0-9934 GCA_045632705.1 Eubacteriales bacterium
AAAAGCAGAGAGTGACAAAAATGCTTTTGATTTTCTTCTCTGCAATTATTTAGACGGAACATTAAAAACAGATCTTGAATTGCTTGGAATAACAAAAAATGAAATTCACATTGATTGGTTAGATGATATAAAATGCATTGGTATACAAGGACGATACAAGAAATACTTTGCAGATATACAAATCTACCCTAATGAATTCAGCATTTCATTTGATTTGGACGAGCCCGATGACGATATCTCACATACTCTTGAAAGTAAAGAGCAGTTGTACCGTGTGATTTCAGAAACGATTGCCTTGTTAAAATAACTCAATATTATAAAAGCCATCACGAAAATATCGTGATGGCTTTTAACTTCCTTATGAGAAGGAGGCTTTTACGGTTCCTTTTTCTTGTATCTTACTTTTTAAAGACGTACTTGTAGTAGTCTTCGTCGAGGATAGCGTAGGAGTACTTTCTTTTCGTCTTGACAAGTGAGTTCATCTGCGAGATGTAGTCTGCCTTTGCCTGTTCACTTGCAAATTCAACTCCGTCAGCTACGGTGAATTTCTTCGTTTGCGTGTTGTAGCTTCCGTAGCGCGTGATCCAGTTCCAAGCAGGGCCTGAGCGGTCGCAGTTGAGGATTACCGTGTTCGGAGTTTCCGAGAGGATATCCGTGCCCGTGATGAGTCGCGAGTCGTATTCAACGCCAAAGAGATTGAGCACCGTCGGCAGAATGTCGATAGCGGAGCAGGGCTCGTTTACGATGACGGGTTTTTTCATCGACGTTGAGTAGATGGTAAAGAAGTTTCTGTAAAGGTCGAGATTTGAGAAGAGAGACGCGTCGTCGGGAAGCCCATAAAGCTCCGCGATCTCGCTGTCTGCGAGAGCGTAGGGGTAGTGGTCCTCCGAGATAACGAATACCGTATCGTCAAGCGTTCCTGCGGCTCTGAGCTGATCCATCAGCTCCGTGAGCATATCCTCTACCTCAAGATTGCACGCGATATACGCCTTTACGTTTTCACTGTAATTTAGATGATCTACGCGCAAGCGGTGCTTCTTCGACATCGTGTTACCCGTCCAGGAGTAGTTGGCGTGGCCGCTTACCGTCATATAGTAAGTAACGAACGGAGTGTCCGAGACGTAGTCGGGAGCGGTAACCTGTGCCATCTCGTAGTCGGAGTTAGGCCAGCTCTGAGTCGGGAGGGTCAGACCGTTGTTTATCGCTATCCATTTCGAAAAGCCGAAGTTCGGATGCGATTTGTTTCTCGTGTAGTAGGTGTAGGTGTGGTTGTGATATGCGGCTACGTTATATCCGAGAGCCGTAAATTCATTTCCTATCGCAAAAGGCTGATAGGTGGACGCGCTCTTTTCAAGGCACTTTGCGCTGTTGTAGAAGTTACCCGTGAGTATCGCGTATTCACCCGTTGCCGTAGAGCCGCCCCACAGAGAGTTATAGAAGTTGTTAAATACAAATCCCTCAGTTGCCATTCTGTAGAGCGTAGGCGTGAGCTTTTTGTCGATCACCTTGTGAGAGAAGCCCTCAAGGGTGATAAAGATCAGGTTTTTACCTTCAAAATAGCCGGTGTATTTATTTTGCTTCGTACCCTCGAGCTTTGAGAAATATTCGTGCATCGCCTTGATCGTCTTGTCGTTTTCGTTTGCGATGAGACTGTCAAAGTCTATGTCGAGTAGATTATAGTCGTAGTTTATCGGTGTGTCGTCTACGTCGCCGTCTCCCGTGTCCGTATCTGCGATATCACCCGTGTTGGTGCTTGGCTTTATAATAACGTCGGGGAGCTGATTTATGGGAGGAACGTCCACCTCTCCTCCGATGTCGGAGCTTCCAAGATCACCGAAAACGATCTGCTTGAGGTCAAGCGTAGTTTCGGCAAGAAGACCAAAGTTCTTGACCGCGTACGGCGCGTTGAATATCTCGGTGTAGTAGGTCTTGTCTCCGTATTCGTCGTCGTCGGCGTGTATTATCGCGACCGCACCGAAATGGAAGAAGAGCGCGAGCGCTACACAGACGAGAAGACCTCCCGCCTTTACGTATCCGACCGGCATTTTTCTTGCAGGGAATATGCAATATAACACGACGGGAACGATAAAGAGAAGCACCCAATACCAGCCCGAGAGCACGGTGTGGATTATTTCACGGTAAAAGTCGGTAACGTCTCCTGCCATGGTGATGGTCGACCATTTGAAATAGTCACCGAAAAAGCTGAAATATACGTATTGAACGAGAAACAGAACGGTGAAAAAGAGGCTCGCCGCACCGATGAGTACGGCAGTGAGGGGGCTTATGACGTCTTTGTTTTCTGCGAGCTTTGCAATAGCGCAGGAGATAAGACGACAAGCGAGCGTTACTGCGATTCCCGTTGAAAAGGCAAAGTTAAACGCGAGAAAACATTCCTTGAAGCTGATACTGCCGTAGAGGGATATCTTCAAGAGAAATTCGTATATAAATAAAAGTACTGGCAGAAACAACAGACACAGATACGAGAGAAGCATATTCTGTTGTGTCTGCTTTCTTTTTTCTCCGGCGCGTCTGTAAGCAGATGACGGAGCGTTATTTTTCGTTTTTACAGAGTTCATACTTTATCCTTTATAATTTATGTTAACATTCTATTCGGTTAAAACGCATACGTAGCCATTTTGTACTTTTCATTATATCATATAGATTGCGCTTTTTCAACACGAAATAAATATTGTTTACAAAAAATGCATCGCTCGGTATACTTGAAAAAAACGGTCGGTAGTGTTAAAATAGTAAAAAAAGCACGGGAGGCGTGAAAAATGTCAGATAACGCAAAAAACGCATACGATTCTCTTGTGGAGAAGAAAATAAGCTCGCAAGAGATATATAACGGAGTAGTAGTGCATCTTTATCGCGACGAGGTAGAGCTGCCTAACAAAAATACGAGCGTGCGCGAGGTGCTCCGCGACTGTCGCGCGGTTTGTGTGCTTCCGCTTGACCGTGAAGGAAACGTGACGGTCGTCAGACAATTCCGATACGCTCACGACAAGGTGCTGACCGAGATACCCGCAGGCAAGCTCGATGCGGGCGAAGAGTTTCTCGAGGCGGCAAAGAGGGAGCTATGGGAGGAGACGGGAATCGTCGGCGGTAAATTCAGATTTCTTGGTGAGATTTATACGACGCCCGCATTCGTTGACGAGGTGATATATATGTATCTCGTCACCGATTTTGACGAGGAGGGAAGTCAGCATCTCGACTGCGACGAGTTCTTGAACGTTGAAAAGATACCCCTTGATACACTCGTGAAAATGACGCTTGACGGTGAGATACGCGACGCAAAAACTCAAACGGCGGTGCTCAAGGTGGCGGCACTCCGCGACAGAGGCGAGATATAAATAAAAATTCCGATAGCGGAGTACGCTATCGGAATTTTGTTTTTTACGCTCTGAACTTCTGTGCTGTTGCGCTGTTGTCGTATCTCGCTATGATATCCGACATCTCGTTCAGACGCTTTTGATATTCGCCCTCGTCTGCGCTCTTCGTTATTGCCGTCATATCGTAGAAACGACACTCGGTGGCCTCCGAGCCGATAGCGAGCACGTTTTGAGAGTTAAATCCAACGTATACGAGCTTCAGCTCTCCGCCGATAAAGAAGTAAGCGTCGTTATCGGTGACGACCAGCTCCCACTCGAGAGTCAGCTTTCCGCCTGCGGTGAGCGTGTATATGTCCTCTGCGGGTACGTCGGTGGTATTGTACGGGATAGCGAGCTTGAACTTGCCTATGCTCTGATTATCCCAGAGCAGTATTCTGTCCGTGCCTCCGCCAAAAACTGTGAAGTTTACGTGGCTGTTGGTCGTAAATTTCGTTATATCGAGTTTTCCTTTGAGAACGTAATTGCGCGATAATGCTTCTCCGCGATAGAATACGGTAGAGCTTCCCGTGCCGTCCTTTATCATTTGAGAGGTGCTGAAGCTGACGTCGTTTATCTTCGATGCGCCGACCGTGCTCTTATTGGCTATCACGACGTCGGTCTTTGAGAGAGCCCCCGTAAAGACTCCGTAATTTTCAAGCTTCGGGTGCGTGCCGTCTTTCAGCATATCCGTCGTGATGAGTGCGGGCGTGTCCATATAAGTTATGTAGCTGCGCTCTGCACACCATTTTTGCATCGTAGCGTTGATGCTTTTCGTGTAGTTGATCTTCGTCTGATTGAAGCTGCGGTAGGTTATGCCGTACCAGTAGATGTTGGTGCTCGGGAATTTGTCGTGCAGTACGGTAAACAGACGCATAAGGGCACTCGTTGCGGTAGCGTCGTTGTCTCCGTCGTCGTAGACGTTGTTCGTTCCTATGTGGATAACTATGTTTTTGGGAGAAGTCTCACCCAGCCACGAATTTGCCCACGTTTCCCAGTCGTAGGTGGTCGTTGCGCTGATGCCGAGCAGGAGTGCGTCCTTTCCGCCGTAGTGGACGGAGTAGAAGTTTGACCAGAAATCCGTATCGAAGAAGGAGTCGCCGATAAATATCGTCGTTGAATCCTTGACTCCGCTCGATTGCCATTGCGAGAGTCTGTTTTGCGCCTTTGCGGTAAATCTGCTCGTATCGTATTTTACCGTGCCGTTTTCTCCGACGATGCTTTTATTGACGGTCTGCGCGTTGACGGTAAACGTACTGCTGCTTGAGCCGCTTGATACGGTGACGGTGAATTTACCCTTTTTCAGCGCTTTTACCGTGCGGGCTTGCTCGTCTATCAACAGCGCCTCCTTATCGTACGAGTAGGTGAGCACTCCGAGATTACCCTCGTCTGTTTTAACATAAAAGTCGGATGCGGGGTAACCTACCCACGCCGTAACGTCGTTTATCATAATATTGCCTCCGATGTCGGTTTTGTTGTCCGTGTCATTGTCGGTAGATCCGTTGGTGGTCGGTGCGTCTGCCGTCGTGCCGTCTTTTGTGTCAGACGCTGTATCCGTACTTGCACAAGACACGAGCAGAGCGGCAAGAGCAAGGCAGAATAATGCTGATAATATTTTTTTTGCTTTCACGGTGTTGCTCCTTTTTTGTCCTTAAAATTTGAATGAGGGAAGCACGAGCTGAGCGTCGAATATCGAGAGTGTATATTTGTTAAACGACAGCTCAACCGTATTATCTCCGGTTTTGAGCATAAGAGGGATGTAAACACTGTCGGCAGAACTCATATCGCTTCTCGTTTGCGTTTTGTAGAAAGCCGCTGAAGAGTAAGTATAACCGTTTATCTTAATCGATGCGGGGATCATTCCGCTGAGATTTGCAAACGTCAGCTTGAGGTAGACCTCCTTATTGGTGTCACAGTTGATATTAAACGATATCTTGTCTTTGTAGCTTGAGTTTTCTCTGGGGGAGACGATACTGACTTCTCCCGCCTTTGCTTCGTTCACTTCAAAAAGCCAGAAGGAATCGACGATTGCGTATTTTGCATTCGTTCCCGTCATTATCACGCCGAATTCCATTTCGCTCTCCGTAGCGGTAAAGGTCAGCGTGCGGCGGATAGAGCTTTGTGCCTCGTATCTCGGCGTGCCCGTGGTATTGTGGACGGTCGCGTAAAGGGAAGTCCCCTTGCCGTCGCGTACGATAAGGTGTGCCGTTGAATTTTCGTTTACGCTGATAAACGAACCGAGCTGATACGTCGCTCCGACTTTAAGTCCGCTTATTTTACCGTATATCTCGGCGTTGTTTGTCAGCTTTGCGGCGTAGAAGCCCGTCGTTGCGAGCTCTGTCATACTAACCTCTCCGACGACGGTGTATCCCTCAAGGTCTCCTGTTTCAAAATCGGCGTTGGTGAGAGAGATCGTTTTGTAGGTGGGGAGCGTTTCTATCGGTATATAGTAGTTTTCATCGTCCATACCGCCGCCCTTTTCAAGCAGTATACTTTCAAAGTTCTTGCGGTATCTGTCAACGACGTCGGCTATCTTCATTCTGTCGGGCAGAGCTTGCGCCGTCATCCAGTAGTCTTCCTTCAGTCCTTCGGGGTTGAGGTTGGTGAGGACTCCCTTTCCATTCTGCCAGATGAGCTTGTTCGTTTCCTCGGGCAGAACGTCCATTCCTCCGATGATACCGAGTATCGAGAGTGCTATTCCGCAGGTGCTCTCGCAGTCGTAACCGGCAAGAGAGCCGATGCGGCATGTCTTGAGATAATCCCCTCCGCCATAGAGAAGGTCGAGCAGAACGAATCCGCAGTTTATGTCGGTGTCCGTGTTCTTCGTGTCTCCCTCGACGAAATGCTTGTCCTCAAACTCCGTGTACGCGCGTCTCCAGTTGTTTGGATATTTTTCATAAACGTCAAAAACGTCGTCAATTACGGTAAGGGGCCAAGAGCCTTCAGGGAAGACCTTGCTCGCCTCGCGTATCAGAGTGGGAACGTCGCTTTCAAAGTAAGCGAGAGACATCATAGCGCTGAACATCTGCGCCCACGCTACGTTGTCGCGGTCTCCCGCGGTGCTCGCGAATATTCCCGTCACCTCGCTGGCGGTCTTCGGCATTCCCGCCGCGTTCATACCGAGAGTGTCAGTTCCGAGATACGCCTCAGTACAGTAGCTGTACCAGTTGCCGTATTCTGTATTTCCCGCAAATTGAGGCAGGAAATTGTATTTAGAAAAGAGTCCGTACGCGCCGACGGAGCGTTGTCCGCCTCCCATATCGTACACGTCGTACTTTAACCAGCCGTCGGTGATGTATTTCTGAGAAACGGTGCTCTTTTGCTTGTACATATCCGAGAGGATGTACTGATTTACCACATCGATGCTGAAGTCGTCGTCAAACCAGACCTCCCAGAGCTTTGTTTCGGTATTGTATAGGAGCTTGTCCGTGTGCGTCTTGTGCTCGTTTGGGTCGGCGTAGGGGCCCTTGAGATAGCCAAACCAGGAATCCGGCATAGCGACGCGGCATCTTCCGTTTGAGAGAGTGACGAACTCATACCCCGAGAGAAAGCCCGTCAGCTGAGAGATGAATCCCGCCGTCGTTTTATCGAGGTACTCGGACTTTGATATGACTCTGAATTTATCAGAAGGATAATAAGAGGACGGGTCGTCTGTGAGGTCGCTGGTATCGGCAGCGGTCGAGTCGGTATTGACGACGGAGCCGGATTGAGAGCAGCCGCACAAAAGCATAGAAAGCGAAAGCACACCGCAGACAAACGACGTTGCTTGCTTTTTAAAATTGAAATTCATATTTTTCTCCCTTGAAGCTGTGGTATTTATCTTCTATATCGTGTTTAGAAACTAATATCTATGAAAAATAATTTTGCGAAATTATTGTTTGCGTTTTGCAGTAAAGGTGACGTATTCAGCGTCGGTTATCGTTGCTTCTCCGCGTTTGAGCGTAATGCTTATTTTGTTTTTGCCCTTTGGCATAAATATCGGCAGATAAGCGTACTCGCAGGATTCAAGGTCTGCCGCTTCGTAGCATTTATACAGGGAAGCGCCCGTATAGAATTCACCGTTGAGGTTGATAATTATATCGTTTTTCTCTCCGAGCAGATTTTTGAATCGGAGCTTTAAGTATGCTTCCTTGTCGGCAGAGCTATCGACGGTAAGATCTACCTCGGTAGCGTAAACGTCGTCGCTCGTTTCGTTTAGTATACTTACCTCTCCGCATTTTTCTTCCCAAACGGACGTGACGAGCAACGCGTCGGCAATGACGTAGTCGGTGTCGGTATCGCATATTGCGCGCACACCGATCTCTGTTTCTTCTGCGTCAGCCGTGAATATAAGTGAGCGTCGCACCGAGCTTTGCGCCTCGTATTTCGGCGTTCCTTTTACTCTGTTGACAGAGGCGTACGAGCCGCCTGCATAGAGGATCGCCGCTGCGTTTTCCGTCGTTTTGATATAAGAGGTAAGAGCGTATTTTTGCCCGGGGACGAGTCCCGATATCCTCGTTTTTATAGAACAATCCCCTCGCATCATCGCGGCGTAAAAGCCCATAGTTGCAAGAGTCGTGATGCTAACGTCACCCGATACGGAGAAGGGTGCGAGGTCTCCCGTTTCAAAGTCACCGTTTTCCACCTCGATCACGTCGTAGTCTATGAGGGGCTTTTGTGGGATATAATAATATTCCTCGTCCGAGTAACCTCCGTTTTCCGAGAGTATACGTTCAAAGTTTTCGCGGTACTTTTCTACTACGTCGGCTATCTTCATTCTCTTTGGGAGATTTTCGGCTATCATCCAGCATCCGTCGGGTGTTCCGGGGGCTACGATGTTTGTAAGCACACCCTCCCCGTCCTGCCAGATGAGAGTATGCGTCTGTTCGGGCAGCACCTTCATTCCTCCGATGATGCCGAGCACGGTCAGTGCGATTCCGCAGGTGCTCTCGCAGTCGTAACCCGCGAGAGAGCCGATACGGCAGGTGGTGAGATAATCCCCGCCGCCATAGAGAAGGTCAAGCAGAACGAAACCGCAGTTTACGTCGGTATCCGTGCCGCGCGTGTCCCCCTCGACGTAATGCTTTTCTTCAAGCTCGATAAACGCCGCGCGCCAGTCATCCGGGTGCTTTTTATATAGCGTGAACACGTCATCAACGATAACGCGGGGCCAGCTTCCCCTCGGGAAAACGCGCGTTGCGTTGCGGATGAGTGTTGCGATATCACTCTCAAAATACGCCTCCGACATCATAACGGAGAACATCTGCGCCCAAAGCACGTTGTCGCGGTCGCCGGTCACTTGTGCGAATATACCCGTCAGCTCTGCCGCCGTCTCCGACATTCCCGCCGCGTTCATGCCGAGTGTATCCGAGCCGAGATAAGCCTCGGTACACCAGCTGTACCAGTTTTCATATTCGGTGTTTCCCGCAAATTGAGGCAGATATCTTCTTCTGCTTATAGCTCCGTAAGCGCCCGCCTGACGCTGACCGCCGCCCATATCCCAGACGTTATATTTGAGCCATCCGTCAGATATGTATCTCTTGACGATACTGCCGCACTCGCGGTACATATCTTCTATAATGTATTGGTTAACTACGTCGACGCTGAAGTCGTCGTCAAACCAGACCTCCCACATCTTCGTTTCTTCGTTGTAGAGATGCTTGTCGGTGTGGTGTTTGTGCGGGTTTGGATCTGCATACGGGCCCTTCAGATATTCAAACCAATCGTCAGGCATTGCTACTCTGAATCTTTTTTTGGTCAGAGAAACGAATTCAAATCCGGATAAAAATCCCGTTATCTGCGAGATGAATCCTGCCCTCGTCTTGTCTAAATAATCCTTTTTAGATATTACTCTGAAGCCGTCGGGTGCGCTGTTTTTCATAGCTGTTACCTCTACTGTATCTCCGTTTTGTCGGCGGTGTTAAATAAAACACCGTTTTTAGAGTTTATATATCGTCTTTAAAACTATAATAGCACACTTTTTTTTGTTATTCAATGCAAAAATCACTATGTTCAATGCAAAAATCCCTATGTTTTTGAAGTGAAAAACAAAAAGCTACGGAGCGATCCGTAGCTTTTTTTGTTTTAAGTTAAATTAACCAAGCTTTGCGTAGTTGACCTTGATACCGGGGCCCATAGTGGACGCGATAACGCAAGACTTGATGTACTGACCCTTTGCAGCTGCAGGTCTTGCCTTGATAACGGCACCTACGAGTGCATCGAAGTTCTCCTGGAGCTTTTCAGCGCCGAAGGAAGCCTTACCGATGGGGCAGTGGATTATGTTGGTCTTGTCAAGACGGTACTCGATCTTACCTGCCTTAGCTTCTTTAACAGCCTTAGCAACGTCGGGAGTAACGGTACCTGCCTTGGGGTTAGGCATCAAGCCCTTAGGACCGAGAACCTTACCAAGACGGCCAACAAGACCCATCATATCGGGGGAAGTGATAATAACGTCGAAGTCAAACCAGTTTTCCTGCTGGATCTTCTGGATGTATTCTTCAGCACCAACGTAATCTGCGCCTGCAGCAACAGCAGCATCTGCCTTGTCGCCCTTAGCGATAACGAGGGTACGAACGGTTTTACCGGTA
>JAZQXE010000081.1:0-10570 GCA_045632705.1 Eubacteriales bacterium
CTTGAAGGCGGGAATCTTCGGCGCCGAGCCGTGGACGGAGGAAATGCGCCGCGGAATCGAAGAAACCCTCGGCATCAAGGCCTATGATATCTACGGTCTGACCGAAACGAGCGGTCCGGGAGTTGCATTCGAGTGTAGCGAGCAGACGGGTATGCACGTCAACGAGGACCACTTCTTCGCCGAGATCATCGACCCCGAAACCGGCGAGGTTCTTCCCGAAGGAAGCAAGGGTGAGCTCGTATTCACCTCTCTTGATAAAGAGGCGTTCCCGCTTCTTCGTTACCGCACCCGTGATATCTGCGTTCTCTCCCGCAAAAAGTGCTCTTGCGGCCGTACTCTCGTAAAAATGGCAAAGCCCATGGGCAGAACGGACGATATGCTCATCATCCGCGGAGTAAACGTATTCCCAAGCCAGATAGAGACGGTTCTTCTCAACGAGGGATACGCTCCCAACTACCAGATAATCGTTGACAGGAAGAATAACAACGACACCTTTGACGTAAACGTCGAGATGAGCCCCGAGCAGTTCAGCGACACCGTAAGCGGCGTAACTGCACTCGAAAAGGAGCTGGCAAACGCTATGAAGACGATGCTCGGTATCAACCCCACAGTTCATCTCGTAGCACCAAAGACCATCGCAAGAAGCGAGGGCAAGGCTGTCAGAGTCATCGACAAGAGAAAGCTCATCTGAGCACCAACCCAATTCCGATAATAAAAAAGGAGATGCTGATATGGCTATAAAGCAGCTTACTATATTCGTTGAAAACAAGCAGGGCGCACTCGTCGAGATAACCGACCTTCTCGCAAAGAACAACGTAAATCTCCGCGCGCTCTCCATCGCTGACACGCAGGACTTTGGGCTTCTCCGTCTTATCGTCAACGACAACGATACCGCAATAAAAACCCTCTCCGACCACGGATATCTGATAAAGACTACCGAGGTCGTCGGCGTCAAGATAGGCGACGCTCCGGGCAAGCTCTCAAAAGCGCTCAACGTTCTTGACAACGAGGAGATAAACATAGAATACCTCTATGCGTTTATGGCTCGTACCGAAAAGCACGCGTACGTCGTCGTCAGAGTTGCCGATAACGCGGCGGCTGAAGCGGCACTTGAGTCTGCGGGCTTCCATATGATAACCGACGCCGACATCGCGAAGCTTTAATTTCAAAACGATAACAAACCAAAACAAAAAGGCTTTTCATTTCTGAAAAGCCTTTTTTGTTTTTTGTCAGAATGAAAGCTCGTCGAGCTTCTTTTTTATACTCTTCATATCGTCGAGCATATCCCCTTTTTTCAAAGGATCGCGCAATAGGGCTGCGGGGTGGTAGACGCAACACATTTGTATGCCCGCCTTTTCAAACCATTTGCCGTGGTCGCGCGTTATCTTTATATCGGGGGAGATAAGACGCTGGGCGGATATTCTGCCCAGACACACGATGATACTCGGTCGGATAGCCTTGACCTGCGCGCGCAAGTATCCGATACACGCGTCCTGCTCTTCGGGCAGAGGATCTCGGTTTGCCGTCGGTCTGCATTTTAGGATATTCGCTATATACACATCCTCACGCCTGATATCCACGGCGTAAAGATACCTGTCAAGCAGCTGTCCCGCCGCTCCGACAAAGGGTATGCCCTGCATATCCTCCGCCTCTCCCGGTGCTTCTCCGACGAACATTATCCGTGCGTTTTCGTTTCCCGTGCCGAATACACAGTTGCGGCGCGTCTGTGCGAGCGCACACGCTCTGCACTCTTCGCACGCTTTTTTAATTTCCTTCAGCTCTCCACTCATAAAAAACTCCCCTCGCGCGAGATGCATTTTCTTTCATTTATTATATCACAACGAGCAAATATATCAAGTACGATATTGAAAAAACGTTTTTCTTATGATAAAATAAGATGAATAGTTATATTGTTTTGACATAGCGAGGTTACTATGGATATTCAGAAAAAAACGAAGATAAGGATAATGCATACGGCAGACGTGCATCTCGACTCCCCTTTTTCAAGGTTGTCTGTCGAAAAGGGAGAGATACGCCGCAGGGAGCTGCGCGGGGTTTTCACCTCTATGATGATGTATGCAAAGGCACACAAGACGGACATAGTGCTCATCAGCGGAGACCTGTTCGACGTCGGATACGCGGGAGAGCAGACGCTTTCTCTCATCATCCACGAGTTTGAAAAGATGCCCGAATGTAAATTCGTCATCTCACCGGGAAACCACGATCCCTTCACGCAGAGATCGGCGTATAATCTGAAGAGCTTCCCCGACAACGTCTACGTTTTCACCTCGCCCACCCTCTCAAAGTTCACCTTCTCCGATCTCGGAGTTGACGTTTACGGCTGGGCGTTCACCTCCGACCACCTCGAAAAGAATCTGCTCGCGGGCAACCGCGCCGAGCAAAACGGAAACATTCCCCTGCTCTGCGCACACTGTGACATAACCTCGCAAAGCTCCGTTTACGCCCCCGTCAGCGTCGACGATATTGAAAATTTCGGCGCGGCGTACTCGGCACTCGGTCACATCCACCGCCACAACGGAATAATGAAATTTCCCGGCGGAAACGCATACGGATACAGCGGATGTCCCGAGGGACGCAGCTTTGACGAAACGGGAGACGGCGGTGCGTACATCGCGGATATAGAAAAAACACCGTCGGGATATCTTGTAAACGCCAATTTCGTAAAATTCTCACAGCGCTCCTACCAGACGGCACGACTTGATCTTACGGCAATACCCGATGCTGAAACGGCAAGAGAGAAGATAACGGATCTGATACGAGAGCTGCGCTACGACAACTCCGTTTCACTGCGTCTGACTCTGAGTGGCAGATGCGGCGCCGCATGCACGGGGCTCGACTCGATCACGGCAGAAGAGCTCGGACTCTTTTCTCTTGAGATAAAGGACAAGACCACCCCCTCCTACGACACGGCGGGATACGAGCAGGATATGACTCTGCGCGGTGCTTTTTACAGAGTTCTGTTCCCCCTGCTAAACTCCGAGGACGAGGAGCAGCGAGAAACCGCACGAAAGGCACTCGCCGTCGGCTTTGCGGCTCTTGACGGCTCTGACATAACGAGGTAAGCGTATGATAATAGAAAAGATAGAAATAGACAGCTTCGCCTCTCATCGCGGCGTCAGCTTCGACCTCTCCGACGGTGTAAATCTGATAGAGGGTTCAAACGAAAGCGGCAAGAGCAGTATTGCCGACTTTATCAAGTTCATTTTCTACGGTGCAAACGGCAAAGCGTCGGACGGACATCTCGCCGAGAGAAAGCGCGCCGTAAACTTCCACGCCTCGCACGCGGCAGGCTCTCTCACCGTAAGAGTGGGAGAAAAACACCTCAAGATATCGCGCACTCTCACCGTCAGCGGCACGGTCAGAGAAAGTGTCCGCAACACTTTTACCATTCTCGATCTTGACACGGGCGTTGAATACGACGACAAGAAAACGGAGCCGGGCGAGCAGATACTCGGGATCCCCGAAAAGCTCTTCTGCGCGTGTGCTTATATGAAGCAAGGCGCATGGACGGAAACGGGAGGCTCCGATATCAACGAGGCTATATCAAACATTCTCTACTCGGGTGACGAGTCGCTCTCTCTGCAAAAGGCGATAGACCGAATAGACAAGGCGAGGATCCCCTTCTCGCACAAGCACGGTGCAACGGGTAGGATATACGAGCTCAAAAACGAGATCACGACACTGAGAACGAAGCTCGCCTCCGAGATGTCGGCAAACGAGGAGATAATTGCCCTCCAATCATTCGTTGAAGAAAAGAAAGCGATAAACGCCGAGCACGCGGCAAAATCCGCAGAGCTCAAGCTCAAGAAAAAAGCGTACGAAAACGCAAAGATCCTTGAGAGCTTCAACTCCCTCGAGGATGCGAGAAAAAAATATAAGGCGTCCGAAATGGATCTGCTTGAATTTCGCGCTCTCGCTCACATTCCGACAGAGGAAGAAATGGACGAGCTCTCGGGCTACGAGAGAAGCCTCGGAAAGCTCGAGGGACAGATATCGCTATTGAATGCGGAGCTGATGCGTGCAGAAGCGGAAAAGCGCTCCCTCGGCTCCTTTGAGCGTTTGCGAACTCTCAGCGACAGATTCGGCACTGCCGAAAACCTCTCCGAAGCCGTAAAAAAGGCTTTGGGCGCGGCAAAAAGATCTTATATCGTCTCAGCTTGTCTGCTCGCCCTCTCGCTTGCTGGAATAGCGCTCGCGACGCTGCCGCAGGTGCTTTTGCCCGCGATATGCGTCAGTGCGGCAAGTGCTGCCGCTGCTTTGGTATTCCTTGTACTCGGTATAGCGTCCGGCTCAAAAGCAAAGAAACTGCTCTCGGGCGCAGACTGCAAGAGCATCAAGGAGCTTACCTCGCTCATCGACGCCTACAACGACTCGGTAGAGCATATGACCGAGCTTGACACCTTGTGCCGTACGAATTCGGCGCTGATATCCGAATACACGCAGTTATCCAAAAACGAAAAAGAGCGTCTGTCGGAATTTCTGCTGGATATGGACATCGAGGATATGTCCGAGCCGACGAGTGCCCTCTCGAAGATAACCGAAACGCTCCGAGCAAGAATGAGAAAAGCGGCACAGCTCGAGCTTGACCACAGCACCTCGCGCGCTTACTATCAGGCACTCTGCCAAAAGACCGACAATATCGACGCCGAGAAGCTCAAGCAGGAGCTTGACGATATCGGCATCTCCTCGCCTCTTGACTGTGACGTGGAGGTGATCGAGAAAAACATCCTCTTCTACGAAAAGCAATCCGAAATACTCGGAAACTCTATACATGAGGCAGAGATCAAGCTCGCACAGATGAAGTCGACCGTGTCCTCCCCCTCAAAGATAAACGAGCAGATAGACGCTCTCACTCGCGAGCTTGAAGAATCTGAACGTCGTCACTCCGCGTACACCCTCGCAACCGAAGCGCTGAAAACGGCAGGAGAGGAGCTGCGCCGCAGTATCGCACCGCGCCTTGCAAAAAAAGCGGGCGAGTATATGTCGGCACTCACCGACGGCAGATACGGCACGCTCGCTCTCGACTCCGACTTTTCTCTTTCATTTGAAGCGGCATCCGAGATGCGGCACATCGACTACCTCAGCCTCGGCACGCGTGACGCGGCTTACCTTTCTCTCCGTCTTGCCCTTGCCGATACTATATCCCTCTCAGGCCCTATCCCGATGATATTTGACGAGGCAACGGCACACCTTGACGACACGAGAGCGGAAAATCTGATAAAACTGCTCCTGCACCGCTCGGAAGAGGAGCACCAGCACGTTCTCTTTACCTGCCACGGCAGAGAAAACGCAATACTCTCAAATATCGGCGAAGAATATAACCTAATTACGCTTTAAAAAAGCTTTTTCGGAGGTATTATGAAAAAGATAGCAATCGTAACGGGCGCAAGCTCAGGAATGGGCAGAGATTTCGTCCGACTGATACACACGCGCGAGTCCTTTGACGAGGTGTGGGTGATAGCGCGACGCGAGGACAGGCTCAAGGAGCTGGCGGACGAATGTAAATTTCCGATAAAAGCCGTTCCCCTTGACCTTACCCTTGCCTCCTCGTACGAGCAGTACAAAGCACTGCTCGAGAGTGAAGCTCCAAACGTAGCCCTGCTCGTCTGCTGCTCGGGATACGGTAAATTCGGCAGATACGACGATATCGAACTTTCCGACAAAATGGGAATGATCGATCTCAACTGCAAGTCGCTGGTCGCAATAACCGAGCTTACCCTGCCCTATATGTCGGCAGGCTCTCATATCATTGAGCTTGACTCCCTCTCCTCCTTCCAACCCGTCCCCTATATCGGCGTTTACGGAGCGACAAAGGCTTTCGTCCTCTCTTACTCTCGCTCGCTCAACAGAGAGCTCAAGGATAGAAGCATCAAGGTCTGTGCCGTTTGTCCCGGCTGGGTGCGCACCGAGTTTTTCGACCGCGCAAAAACGAAAAACGAAAAGGCGGTCACCTACTACAACAAGGTATGGGAATCCGAGGACGTCGTGCGCACGGCACTTCGCGACGCATACAAGGGAAAGGACGTCTCGATACACGGCTTCAGAGTCAGAGCACAGGTATTTGCAACGAAAATGCTCCCTCACTCCCTGATAATGAGCATCTGGCTCAAGCAACAAGGCCATAAATAAAAATAAATGCTGTAAAAGCGATGCTTTTACAGCATTTTATTTTTCTCTGTGCAAGAACTAAAATCAGTCCGATCTGCCTACGAGATAATCAAGAGTCACTCCATAATATTCTGCCAGCTTTATTGCCGCCCATAGAGGCATTTCCCGCTCTCCGCGCTCGTATCTTTGATATACGGTCAGATGCATATTCAGATAGTCTGCGATGTCACGCTGAGTTTTATCGGCATCCTCTCTTAAGTCACGGATCCTTTTATATACGAACATTTTGTCCCTCCGTTGCTCAATTTCAATTTAATTATAGTTAAAACACCGTTTGGTGTTGACAAATAACGCCGTTCGGTGTTATTATGTAGTTAAGCAGTTCACTTTATGACTATTACGATTCAATCAGAAAGCAGGAGGATCATATGTATTGTTCAAAATGCGGTAAACAAATAAGCAACAAAGACGGCTACTGCAGCAGTTGCGGATACGGTACAAGCTTCATTTCGGTAACCGACACCAACGAGTCAGACTCTGTATCAAGCGACTACGTGAAGATTCAGGAATTTTATTCAAGAGCTACGACGATTCGCAATTTAGGCATAGCCTCAATTATCCTGATGTTTGGTTTTGCAGGACCAATTTGCTCAATAGTTGCGTTGGCTATGTCAGGTGATGCGTGGATACCAGACGTAGATACCGACTCTAAGTACGAGATAGAGCGTTTCCAAGAAGCAAAAAAACGATATAAGCTCGGAAAAACACTCGCAAGTATCCCACTTTGGATGTTGGGCATATCCATTGTTTTGGGATTAGTGGTTTTAGCGGTCTGCGGCACTTGACTTTTTTGCAATAAAGATCGATCTCCTTTCCTTTATCGGAAAGGAGATTTTTTCTGCGTACGTTACAATATATGAGCAAGCAAATTTAACGCAATTTTTTCTACACACTTGACCAAAAATCCGAGCGTGCCATCTTTACAATCACGCAAATATATGGTAAAATAAACTGTAAAATTATACACAGAGGTATAAAAGTGACTAAAGATCAAAAACTGATAAGAAACTTTTCCATAATCGCTCACATCGACCACGGCAAAAGCACTCTCGCCGACAGATTGCTCGAAAAAACGAGAGCCGTTGCCGTACGAGATATGGAAGAGCAGCTGCTTGATAATATGGACCTTGAGCGTGAGAGAGGAATCACGATAAAGGCGAGAGCCGTCAAGGTAGAGTACGAGGCAAAGGACGGAAACGTCTATACTCTCAATCTGATCGACACGCCCGGTCACGTTGACTTCAACTACGAGGTATCCCGCTCGCTCAACGCATGCGAGGGTGCACTGCTCGTAGTAGACGCAACGCAGGGTATCGAGGCGCAGACGCTGGCGAATGCATATCTCGCCATTGACGCCGACCTTGAGATAGTCCCAGTAATAAACAAAATAGACCTGCCCAGCGCAGACGTTGACCGTGTTAGAAACGAGATAGAAGACGTAGTCGGCATTTCGGCTGAAAACTGCCCCGCAGTATCCGCAAAAACAGGACTCAACGTTGAGGACGTGCTCGAGGCTATCGTGCGTGACGTTCCCCCTCCAAAGGGAGACCCCAATGCCCCCCTAAAGTGTCTTATATTCGACTCATACTACGACAGCTATCTCGGTGTCGTAGTTAACATCCGAGTCATGGATGGAACGCTCAAGGCGGGTGAGCGCATCAAGATGATGAGCACCGGCGTTGAGTTTGAGGTAATAGAGATAGGCACGATGGAGCCGTTCGGACTCAAACGCGCAGACTCTCTCTCTGCGGGAGAAGTCGGATATATCACCGCAAGCATCAAGAACGTCTCCGACACGAGAGTCGGTGATACCGTAACTCACGCCGAGGGGGGAGCTGACGAGCCCCTGCCGGGATTTAAGAGCGTGCAGCCCATGGTTTACGCAGGCATCTATCCCGCTGACGGTGCGAGATACGGGGACCTGCGTGACGCGCTCGAGAAATTACAGCTAAACGACGCCGCGCTCGTTTACGAGCCCGAGACCTCAATAGCGCTCGGATTCGGCTTCAGATGCGGTTTTCTTGGACTTCTTCACATGGAGATAATAGAGGAGCGTCTTGAGAGAGAGTTCAATCTTGATCTTATCACCACCGCCCCCAGCGTTATTTACGAGATAGTCCGCAGAAACGGAGAGACGGTATTTATCGACAACCCCTCCAACTTCCCCCCTCCCGACGAGATCGAAATAGCAAAAGAGCCCGTCGTCAAGGCGAACATCATTACCCCCGTCGAATACGTCGGAGGACTGATGGAACTGTGTCAGGACAGACGCGGTATCTTTATCGATATGAAATATATCGACACCGAGCGCGCAGAGCTTCATTACATCCTACCGCTCAACGAAATAGTCTACGACTTTTTCGACGCTCTCAAATCACGCTCAAGAGGATATGCGTCTCTCGACTATGAGTTCTCCGAGAACAAGCAGAGCAAGCTCGTCAAGCTCGATTTTCTGCTCAACGGTGAAATGGTAGACGCACTCTCCTTTATCGTTCATGAGGAAAAGGCGTATCCGAGAGCAAGAAAAATTGCGGAAAAGCTCAAGGACAACATACCAAGACAGCTCTTTGAGATACCGATACAAGCAGCTATCGGCTCAAAGGTCATCGCACGAGAAACGGTCAAGGCACTGCGTAAGGACGTCCTCGCGAAATGCTACGGCGGTGACATAACGAGAAAGAAAAAGCTGCTTGAAAAGCAAAAAGAAGGAAAGAAAAAGATGCGTAAGCTCGGCTCCGTCGAGGTCAGCCCCGAGGCGTTTATGGCAGTCCTCAGACTCGACGACGAAAAATAAAAGCGCAAAAGGAGTTTCTATGAACGCAAACACTAAAAGAGTGGGACTCTATATACACATTCCCTTTTGTCTTCACAAATGCGCATACTGCGATTTCTGCTCTGCCGAGCAGAAGGAAAAAATGCAAAAAGAGGCGTACATAGACGCCTTGATGTCGGATATTGAAAACACGGGAAAAGAAGTAGAGGACGACGGTATCATCATAGATACTATATACGTCGGAGGCGGTACGCCTACTCTTCTCTCAAAGAAAGAGATAGAGCTTCTCACCGATATGATATACGACTCTTTCAAGGTCACGGCAGACGCGGAGTTCACCTTTGAGGCTAACCCCGCAACGCTCGACCGCACGAAGGCGAGAACGTTGCTCGAGTGCGGTGTGAACAGACTCAGCATTGGTCTTCAATCCGTCCACCAAAACGAGCTTGAAGCTCTGTCGAGAATACACAACTTCAAGGATTTTCTCCAGTCATACAAAACAGCTCGCAAGGCAGGATTTGAAAACGTCAATATCGACGTTATGTACGGCATACCCGAGCAGACGGTAGAGAGCTTTCTCGAGACTCTGCGCGTCGTATGTGAGCTTTCCCCCGAGCACGTCTCGATGTACGGACTGCGCATAGAGGAGGGCACGCCCTTCTACGTTCATCAGAGCGAGCTTGATCTTCCAAACGAGGACGAGGAGTACACGATGTACAGAAAGGGCAGAGAGCTGCTCTCCTCTTACGGATACTCCCAGTACGAGATAAGCAACTATGCAAAGGCGGGATATGAGTCAAAGCACAATATGCGCTACTGGAAGTGCAAGGAATATCTCGGACTTGGCGTTGCGGCTCATTCCTTCTACGCTGACAAGAGATATGCGAAAATAACCGACGTTGACCGTTATATCTCTTACATTTGCGCTGAGGATAACTACAAGCAGACCATCATCGCAAGCTCGGAGCAGACGATAACCAAAAACGACCTCGAGGTCGAGTTCGTTATGCTCGGACTGCGAACGAGCGCAGGAGTGATCAAGGAAGAATACAAGGCGATGTTTGGCGAGGACTTTGACCGCAAATACGCTCCGCGCATAAAAGCGTACGTTGACGCGGGATTTATGATAAACACCCCGCACTCCTGCTCACTCTCACCCGAGGGAATGTACGTCTCGAACAAAATACTGTCAGAGATACTCGATCTTTGACGCTCACCACAAAAAAAGCGACGCAACGGTCGCAAAACGAAATAATAAGTGGCAGAGAAAATATTGACATATACGCTTATTATTGTTAAAATGTAAATGAAAAAACGATCACTATAAAAACGGAGGATTTAAAAAAATGGCAGACGAGATCTTTGAGGGCGAATTTTATACGCTCACTGACGAGGACGGAAACGAAAGCAAGTTTGAGCTTATAGGCAGCGTTGAGATGGATTCCAACACCTACTACGCGCTCGTTCCCGAAACAAACGACGAGGAATACGTTATCCTGAAGCTCGCAAAGGACGACAACGGAGAGGACATACTCATCACTATCGAGGACGACGACGAGTTTGATAAAGTCGCTGACTTCTTTGAGGACGAGCTCTTTGACGAAGTCG
>JAZQXE010000082.1:0-5811 GCA_045632705.1 Eubacteriales bacterium
AGACAAGCTCGCATCGATCGCCATTCAGGCAATACAAAAGAGGGAGATGAACCCCCTCTTTTGTATTGGTCGGAGTGACAAGATTCGAACTTGCGACCTCTTGGTCCCGAACCAAGCGCACTACCAAACTGTGCCACACCCCGAATTACCAAGGTATTGTACCACACGGGGCGCGGATTTGTCAAGACCTGAAAACAAAATATATTACTCCGTCAAGGACGCGGTGCTCTACTGCTTTTGCTCCGAGCTGTCCGCTTCTTTTTTGTTTATTTTGAATATCCGTCTGAGTATTGGAGAAAGCAGACGCGGGGACTGCCACAGGACTATCTTCATATATTGCACCTCATTTACAAGAAAAATATATCAGTCCGACCGCTATGATGACCACCGTTTCTATTATTATCAAAAACGTCTCTGGGAAAAAGAAGGATGCAAGTATCCCGCACCCAAACGAAAGCAATGCAACGCCAAGCACCTTGCACACAAGCGACGGTCCTCTCATATACGGCCTCCCGATTTGATTTTTTGGCTTCTTTTAACATTATATTCCCGCCGCGGCACCTTGACACTGATTTTTTCTTTTCATTTTTTTGGATATTTTTATTTTTGGGAATGACTTTTTCGTTTTGATATGTTATAATGGCTATATCTACGGTGGCGGAGGATGTTTTTTCGTGTTTTTGCACTAAAAAAGAGCGTCCGCCACACTACACACAATTTCATCAACCCGTATACACCCACTATGAATATACTGATCGTGTATACGAGGAGGAAGGCTATGGCATATCAAAGTGTCTTTAAAAGATATGAACTGAAATATCTGCTCACAAAAGAGCAAAAAGACGCCGTGCTCGCGGCGGCAGATAAATATATGCAGCTTGATAAATACGGAAAGACCACTATCCGCAACATCTACTTTGACACCGAAAACTACCGACTCATACGAAGGTCGATGGAAAAACCGCTGTACAAGGAAAAGCTGCGCATACGAAGCTACAAGCTGGCGGATCACGGCAGTGACGTTTTCGTAGAGCTGAAAAAGAAATATAAGGGCGTGGTCTACAAACGCCGTATTGCCATTCCCGAATCGGCGGCAATGGATTGGGTAGCGCGCACCGCCCCTCCGCCCCAAGACTCACAGATAGTGCGCGAGATAGATTACTTTATCTCTATGTACGGGCCGCTGTACCCGTCCGTCTTTCTCTCCTACGACAGAGAAGCGTACTATGAGCGTGACGGTGGAGATTTTCGCGTGACCTTTGACTCGAATATTCTGGTCAGGCAAACGGATATGAGTCTGTGTAAAGAGGCGTGGGGAGCCGAGATACTCGATCCCTCTCTTACCCTGATGGAGCTGAAATGCACAGGCGGTATGCCTCTGTGGATGGCAAAGACTCTGTCCGAAAACAAGATAAGAAAAACGCCGTTTTCAAAATACGGCACCGCTTACGCTAAAATAATTTTTGCAAATTCAAGCCAAACGTTTCCAACTTTGAACTTATCGGAGGATATAAAAAATGGATGCACTGTTTAATGGAGTTTTCAGCACGAGTGTTGTGACGAGCATCACCGTTACCGACTTTTTGCTCTGTATATGCACGGCTCTCGTGCTCGGACTGATACTCATACCCGTATATATGATAAAAAGCGACTACTCAAAGAGCTTTTTGCTCACGCTGGGACTCGTACCCGCCGTCGTGTGCGTCGTGATAATGATGGTAAACGGTAATATCGGAGCGGGTGTAGCGGTCGCGGGTGCGTTCAGCCTCGTGCGTTTCCGTTCCGCCCCCGGTACTGCAAAGGAGATAGTCGGTATCTTTATCGCTATGGGCATCGGCTTGATATGCGGAATGGGATACCTCGGATATGCGGCTCTCTTCTGCATAGTTATGTGCGCGGTGCTCGTGCTCTATTCCCTGCTCCCCATCTCGAGCAGCACCGGCAGCGTAAAGACGCTGAAGATAACCGTCCCTGAAGATCTCAACTACGCGGGCGCGTTTGACGATATCTTCTCCGAATACACGACCGCCTGCAAGCTCATCAGAGTAAAGAGCACGAACATGGGCAGTATGTTCCGTCTCACGTACGACGTAACGCTCAAAAACAAGGCTCAGGAAAAAGAATTCCTCGATCAGATAAGAACGAGAAACGGCAACCTCGAGATCTCGATATCCATAAAAGAAAATTCAAACGTTGAGCTTTAACTTGGAGGCTGATTATGAAAAAAAGGACTTTAGCTATCACATCGGCGCTTTTATCCTTGATCTTTTTACTCTGCTCCTGCAACTCAACTCCCGCAAGCACTCAAAACGGCTCCGAGGACTCGGGGCTCGGTGACGACTCAAAGTCGTTTGGCGCTCCTCTCAAAGAGCTCGGTGCTTACGACGGATACTTTGATGGAGAGTCGGCAGACGTAGTCGTAAGCTGCGTCTCGGGCACTGACGGCGCTTATACGCTCGAGGGCACGACGCTCACCTTCACCGCGCTCGGTGCGGATTCCGTCTATTCGATAAGCGGCAGACTGCGCGGAAACATCGTCATTGACGTAGGAGACGACTACAAGCTCGACCTTGAGCTTAGCGGTCTTTCTCTCATCTCTTCAACTACCTCGCCTATTTATGCAAAAAGCGGAAACGAGATAAGCGTTACCGCAAAAAAAGATACCCGAAACTTCATCTACGATACGAGAAAGTCACAAGAGGAAGACGGCGTGCGCGTCTTCCGCGGTGCTATCGCAAGCATGGTTGACCTCGAAGTATGCGGAAAGGGTGCGCTCACGATAGTATCCGAGCACAACGACGGCATATACACCAAGGACGACTTGCAGATAAAGAATCTCTCTCTGCTCGTAGCCTGCAGCGACAACGCGGCAAAGGGTAACGACAGCGTGAGCCTCGAGAGTGCAAACGTAACGCTCATCGCCTCTGACGGTGACGGAATAAAGACCAAAAACTCGGACGTCTCAAGCAAGGGCAAGCAGCGAGGCACGGTCTCGGTCACGGGCTCGACGCTTAACGTTTACGCGGCGTGCGACGGCATCGACGCCGAGTATGATTTTGTCTGCGACGGTGAGTCAAACGTCAACGTCTACACCGACAAATATTCAAACTACTCAAATGTAGAGATCAAAAACAACTCCGAAAGCTACTTTATCAGATATCTTTCCAAGGTTTATAAATACTCGGTAAAATTCTTCAACACCGAGGATGACGCGACCTTCGTCAACGCAGAGCATTTCGGCACGGTAAGCGGTAAGGACAGCAAGACCTACCACTACTTTTCCCTTCCCAAAACCGAGGGATACGCGAATATGCAGCTCTACGTCTACACGGATACGATGGAGCAAGGCGGCGACTCCTGCTTTACCAAGAGCGAAGTCTTCTCGGTAAACGACGCCTACGACACGATAGCGATCGAAAACTCGGCGGGCGGGCTCAATATATCCTGGACTAACTACGAAAAGAACGTAACCGCGGGGGATTTCGGGGGTCTAGGCAAGAGCGGCAGCGTCTTGGCAGAAAGCACGACTACCAACACCGACCACTCCGCAAAGGGTATTAAGGTAAACAATCAGATCTCCCTACGCGCAGGAAACGTCACGATCAAATCCTACGACGACTGTCTCTCTGCGGGTGGCGACAAGGCACTGGATAATTCCAAGGATCCGCTCGGATACGTAAACGTCCTCGGCGGTACGCTCACACTCTGGTCAAACGGAAACGCAATAAATGCCGACGGAGCAGCAGAGCTCAGCGCAGGGACCGTCGATATCTTCTCCTCCTACAAGGGAGTCGTCGGTAACACCGTCGTTATGTCGGGAGGTATCGTCAGCGTAAACGCAAAGGACGACGGTATGTTCTCGGGCGATTCAAAAGAAATCGGAATAACGCTGGGCGAGGGCTTCCTGTACGTTCTCGCAGGCGGAGACGGAATCCGCTCAAGTACAAACGGAAACTACGAGGCGGTCGCGTTCAACGGTGCTTATTGCATTCTCGCAACGACCTCAAAGACGCAACCCGCCGTCAACACCGAGCGCGGTTACAAATACGCAGGCGGTGCGGTGCTCGCGATCACGAGCTCGAACAGCGCTGCTGAAGTGAGCGCAAAGGCGGAAGACTTCGCCTCTATCGGTTGCACGGGCAAGGTGAATACCGAGGGAGCAAAATATGTAAGCGCCGTCATTGGCGAGCTTACCGTAACTTCGGTCATACCGACCATGACCGAAGCTTCGATCATAGTGCTCGGAAGCTCCGAGGCACAGATCTCTACCACCTCCTCTGCTCCCGCAGAAATGGGCAAGATGCCGTACTTCTGGAAATAAAAACAATAAAACGAAAAATCCACCTGCTATAGCCAAGTGTTCTTAAGGACACTTGGCTAGTTTTATTCGCCTGCGGCGAGTTATATTGCTTCGCAGTGTTATTCGGCTAATGCCGAGTGGTATTGCCTTTGGCAGTTTTGCGGCGAATAAAATAACACTAAAACCGTGAGGTTTTAATATCACTTTGCCGTTAGGCAAAATATAACTGTGAGACCTGTCTCACAATATCACTTTCTTTGAGACTGGTTAAAGGGTTTTAGGTTCTCCTAAGAAGCGACATTTGGGCGCCCAAATGTCCTGCTTGTTACGGTATGAGACAAAAAGTAAAAGATGCACGAAATTTTCGTGCATCTTTTTTACTGTCCTTAGCAACCTTGCTCTATGCAGGTGGATATTTTTGTTTTTCGAGCGCGAGGGGGATATTAATTTGCGCAATTCTTTTTCAATTATTCGTTTGTGAACACAATGCTTGACACCGAGTCGGCGGGAGTTTCAAAGTACCACCACCGTCCGTCGTATTGGAACTGGAGCTGACGTTTTTCGGTGTTATGGTTTGAGACGGTGAGCACAAAGCTGCCGTCACGGTTTTTCGCGGCTACACCGACGACGCCCTCCTTGAGTTTGGGGTAATGCGTCATACTCGTTTCGTTTGCCGAGACGCTTATCGGGTAGACCTGCGCGCCCGACTTTATAAAGCGCGACATATTTGAGAACGCCTTGTACTGTCCCGAGTAGGTGAGCGCACCGTCGGCGGAATTGCAGGTGAGAAGGCCACCGCACATATACGGCCCGATATTCGGCCCTCCCGTTTCGTCGAGCATCAGATTCCAACCGATAAAGCTCTCAAATCCCGCGCTCATCGTTCGGCTCATCATATTTACCCACTTGCACCAGTCGGTCGTGTAATTGTCGTAGAGGCGCGGGCCGGCCTCGGTAAAGTTATATTCAAGGCTTTGATATTTCTCGGTGAGAGGCAAAACGTCCTCGATATTGCCTCCGTAGTAATGGAACGCTACACCGTCGGCGGAGTCGCGAAGATGCTCGTTTACGTCGAGCTGCCAGAGCGGCCTCTCCCAGCCGTTGAACGCCTGATCGAATATCCATACGCGCGTATCTTTGCCGTTTTCACGCAACAACTGCTTTAGCTTTATCGCGCAATCGCTCTCGATATCAGGGTGCCAGACGCACGCGGGCATTCTGCCGAATTGTGAATTTTCCACCTCGTTTTGCAGGGTCAGAGCGTGTACCGGGATACCTCTCTTTTCATATTCGCACACGAATCTGTAAAGATAACGCGCGTAGCACTCGGCGTACTCCGCTCTCATATAACCGCCGCACATACTGCCGCCCGTCTTCATCCAACCGGGAGGCGACCAGGGAGAAGCGAGGATATGGAGATCCGGGCGGATAGCGAGCACCTCGCGGATGACGGGGATGACGTATTCCTCGTCCTGAGAAACGGAAAAGTTATCAAGTGCGACGTCTCCCTC
>JAZQXE010000083.1:0-13367 GCA_045632705.1 Eubacteriales bacterium
CGTTCCCCAAGCTTGTTTACGTTCTTGACGAGCACAACTGCTTAAAGGGCGGTAAGTACGACTACATTACCGAGCTTGCGGTTAAGTGCTCTGCAAAGAGAATGTACCCCCAGTACATCTCCGCAAAGAAGATGCGCGAGAACTACGACGGAAACGTATTCAGTCCTATGGGCTGCCGTTCGTTCCTTTCTCCTTGGAAAGACGAGAACGGAAACTTCAAGTTCGAGGGACGCTTCAATCAGGGCGTCGTATCGATAAACCTCCCCCAGATAGGTATCCTTGCAAAAGGAAACGAGGAAAAGTTCTGGGAGCTGTTCGACGAGCGTCTTGAGCTTTGCTACGAGGCTCTTATGTGTCGTCACGAGGCACTGAAAAAGGTCACCAGCGACGTGAGCCCCGTTCACTGGCAGTACGGTGCTCTTGCGCGTCTTGGCAAGGGCGAATCTATCGAGCCGCTCTTATACGGCGGTTATTCCTCCATTTCTCTCGGTTATATAGGTCTATATGAGGTTACCAAACTTATGAAAGGTGTCAGCCAGACGGATCCCGAGGGACACGAGTTTGCTCTTCGCGTTATGCAGCACATGAGAGCGGCAACCGACAAATGGAGAGCACAGACCAATATCGGATTTGCTCTTTACGGTACCCCCGCAGAATCGCTCTGCTACCGTTTTGCGAGAATTGACAGAGAGCGCTTCGGCACCATCGAGGATATAACGGACAAGGGTTACTACACCAACTCCTACCACATCGACGTGCGCGAGGATATCGACGCGTTCAAAAAGTTCGAGTACGAAACTCAGTATCAAAAGATCTCCTCGGGCGGTGCGATCTCCTATTGCGAGATACCCAATATGCGCCACAATCTCAAGGCACTCGAGCAGGTAGTCAAGTACATCTATGACAACGTCCAGTACGGTGAGTTCAACACAAAGAGCGACTATTGTCAGGAGTGCGGTTATGACGGCGAGATAATCATCAACGACGAGGGCGAATGGGAGTGTCCGCAGTGCCACAACAAGGACCACGCGAAGATGAACGTCACCCGCCGTACCTGCGGATATCTCGGTGAGAACTTCTGGAACGTAGGAAAGACGAAGGAGATAAAGGCGAGAGTCCTCCACCTTTGATACCGACGTAAAAAATGAATTATGCAGTTATAAAGAAAAACGACGTTGCAAACGGCCCGGGCGTCCGCGTGTCTCTGTTCGTGTCCGGATGCCGTCACGGATGTCTTGATTGCTTCAACCGCGAGGCGTGGAGCTTCACCTACGGCAGTGAGTATACCTCGGAAACGAAGGAAGAGATACTCCGTGCGTGTGCCCCCTCGTATATTGAGGGATTGTCACTTCTCGGCGGAGAGCCGTTTGAGGCGGAAAATCAGGCGGACGTGCTCGAGCTGCTTCGTGCATTCCGTAAGCGTTACCCCGAAAAGACGGTCTGGTGCTATACGGGATTTTTGCTCTGTGAGCTTGCGGGCGAGGGATCGCGCGCTTCGGGCGCTATGGCACGCGAGATGCTCTCGCATATCGACGTTCTCGTGGACGGCAGATTTGAGAGGGAAAAGCGAGATCTGATGCTCCGCTTTCGTGGCTCGTCAAATCAGCGTATTATCGACCTGAAAAAAACTACCGACCCAAACGCCCCGATACTCTGGGACGAAACGGCGGATATCCCCACTTTTGACGGGGAATAAAGGAGAAAGTTATGAAACCAACCGTAAAAGTAAAAAAGCTAAACGACGCGGCAATTCTTCCGAGCTACGGATCGGAATATGCGGCAGGCGCCGATCTCTACGCGCTCTGCGAGGCTGACGTGACGATAGAGCCGTCACAAACGATACTTATCCACACCGGTATCAGTATGGAGATACCCCGGGGATATGCGGGACTCATCTACGCGCGCAGCGGCCTTGCATCGAAAAAAGGCCTTGCTCCCGCAAACAAGGTAGGCGTCGTTGACGCCGACTACCGCGGAGAGATAATGGTAGCTCTCCACAATCACGGCAGTGTCCCCCAGACTATATCAAACGGCGAGCGCATCGCTCAGCTCGTTATCGCTCCCTTCTTGTGCGTAAACTACGAAGAGGCAGACGAGCTCTCCGACACCGTGCGCGGTGCGGGCGGCTTTGGTTCAACCGGAATGAAGTAAGATAAAACCGAATAAAAGGAGCCGTCCTGACAGGGTGCAAGACGGCTCCTTTTTTGTTTATACGCGCCTTTGCTCGCGTATCATTCTTTTCAGCTCTGCGACAGCGTCGCCGAGCCCTCCGAGGCGGTCGATGAGTCCTATCTCGACTGCGCGTTTGCCGTCGACGATACTTCCGACGTCGTTTGCCAGCTCGTCCGTGTCCATCATAAGCGAGCGCAGCACATCCTTTTCTGCGCCCGAGTGAGAAACGATAAAGTCGAGTATGCGCTCCTGCATCCTGTCAAAATAATAAAACGACTGAGGTACACCGATGACGAAACCGTTTGTACGTACGGGGTGAATGGTCATAGTGGCGCTCTCGACGATAAAGGAGCGGTCGGCACACACCGCGAGCGGCACACCGATACTGTGACCTCCGCCAAGCACCAGCGACACCGTCGGCTTTGTCATTGAGGCGATAAGCTCCGCTATCGCGAGTCCCGCCTCGACGTCCCCTCCCATCGTGTTTAGCAGTACCAATAGCCCCGAGACGTCGGGGCTTTCTTCGATCGAGAAGAGCAGGGGGAGGAGCTGCTCGTATTTTGTGGATTTTTGCGACGACTCGAGAATATAATGCCCCTCTATCTGTCCGACGATACTGACGCAGTGGATGCGCCCCTCCCCCTCCCCAGCACTTACCGTTCCCGTTTTGAGTATGTTTTCCACGTCCGATGAATCGGGGGCAGGGGACGCCCCGCTCGTGCTTTTTTCTTTTTCTTCCATAATTGCTCCCTTTGTATTTACTTTTCGTTTTTTTGATGTTATAATTTAACTTAAAAGCGGATATAAACCGGAATAGCTTTTCCCGCTTATTATTTCACAAAACGAATATTTTTATGACAGAGGTTCAACGATATGATTTTTACAGAGCAGACCTTTAAGGAAGTTATACGCGGAGCGTATGCGGCGTACACCGACGAGCAGGGACGCCTTTGCACAAAACGCTTTACGGACGCACAGGCGGAGCTGATCGCAAAGAGAACGCCCACCGTCGTTTTTCAGCAGGCGGGTATGCGCCTTGATTTCTATACGGACGCTGAGACGATAGAGGCGTCGTTTGACTTCATCCACGGCACCTCGCACATCTATATGAGCGTGGACGTGTACGAGGACGACGTGCTGACATATTCGTTTATTGAAAAGAACTGCTACGACAACAAGAGCGGCTCCTTTACTCACAAATTCGAGAAAAAGGGAAGAAAGCGCGTAACGGTGCACCTACCTTATTCCGTTGAACTTGCGTTTAAAAAGATAGAACTGACGGGTGAGAGCTATATCGAGCCGTACACGGATTACAGCGCGTTTGCCTATATGATAGGTGACTCGATAACTCACGGCTTTTCTGCCGAGATAACCTCCCAGACGTACGCCTCGGTCGCACAGAGACGACTGAATATGGACGTTATAAATCAGGGTGCGGGCGGTTACGTCTTCTTTGGCGCGTCACTTGACGAAAAGCTCTTTGAAGGTAAAAAGCTCCCCGATATCATTACGATAGCCTACGGAACGAACGACTGGGCAGGAAAGGCAAAGGAAGACTTCTATCGCGATATAGACGAGTTTTTCGCGCGTCTTCGCGAGCTTTACCCGAGTATTCCCGTGCTTGTGATAACGCCTATATGGAGAGCGGCGTATTACGTAACGACCAGAGTCGGTACCTTCGATCACGCGGCGGAATATATAACGCAGGCAGCCAAGAAATACGACAACGTTTACGTGCTTGACGGAAGCAAGCTCGTGCCTCATACCTACGATTATTTCAAGGACGTGCGACTGCACCCCAACGACATAGGATTTTCCACCTACGGTGTTGGCGTTGCCGACGCTATTGCAAAGATCCTCGGCATAACTCCCCCCGTTCACTTTCTGTGATGACGGACTCTGAATAACAAAAAATACCGTGAGGGCTCATCCTGAACCCTCACGGTATTTTTACGTCATAGGGAAATTACACCTCAACTTTAATGCCGTCTAACAGCTCTGCGTCATACCCGGCAAAATCGCCGCCGAAATGTGCCTCGGAGACGAGTACGTTTCCGTTAGCGTCAATAAAATACGGGAAATGATCGTATGCTACATAGCTTATGCCGTCTGTTTTATACGACGGCAACAAACACGAATAACTGTCTACGATCACGTTGCCGTTTATGTCGATGCATATTTGACGTTCAGCCCATATTACGTTTTCGTATTTACAGTATACCACGGTGCCGCTTGCAGAGTCGTACGCGGAATACGTGTATTCGCTGTCGGGGTAGCTTGAATACAGCTTGCCGTTTACGATCAGACCGGCTCGGGCGAAATGAGGAATAAAAGTGTCGTTTTCTTCTATTGCCTTTTGCTGCTCTTCAATACTTGTGAGCCAGCTTGAGCTCAAACGGTAGGAAGTGTATCTGCCGTCGCGTGTGAGCAATTGAATATGCGTGTGTTTTTGGTAGCTCACGTCGTATAGGTCATCGAGCTCAAGGATGTCTTGTATGACTTCGGCATACTCTCCGTCTCTCTTGGTAGACTCGTATATACTGATGCTTCCGTCAGAATGGAGATAAACGCTCTCGGTGCAGTCATCGCAGGTACTTATCTTTATCACGTTTTTCAGCTCGGAAACGAATTTCGTCAGCTCGTTGTCTACGTCACATCCGAGGACGGATACGCTGCCATCAGCATGTAAGCACTGATAAATTGGCTCTATGGCGGCTACACCCTCCGTCAGAGAAATGACGTTTTTCAGCGTAGCGTCGGGGACGTATTCCTTTACGCTTCCGTTTTCTTTATATACGAAGGTAGGAACGCCGCCCTCTGCTACGTAGAGAAAACCTTGCACGCTTTGGCTTGGCGTTTTATCACCTTGGGGGAGGAAACCGCTTTCGGTGAACAATACCTTTACCGCGTTGGCTTTCGTATACGTTTCTGATAGGTTATCACGCGAAACGGGATAGCCTTTAGCGTAAAGGACGGAGAATAGAGCATAGGCGTACTGATATTCTTTTTCGCCGTATGCCGTGAGAGCTCTTTGGTATAGCTTATCCATATCCTCCTCGCTCAGATCGTTTATGTCAAAGGGCGAGTCGCCTATCACGTACTGACCGTAGTTTTTTACAGTGTCGCTGACGGGCACCTCAACTTTAATGCCGTCTAACAGCTCTGCGTATTCCTGAACAAAAGTTATGTGTTGCTCGACTCTTCCGTCATTATAGCAGATCAAATATTTATAATCCACTTGACATAAGTACGAGACGTTATCCGTTTTAAACAAAAGACTTCCGTTTTCAATTAAATATACGTTTCCGTATACGTCAGTTACGGTATTTGATGAGCAGTACACTGCGTTTTTAAATGCAATGTCGGATTCACTGCCGTCGGCGTTGCGTACCTTGTAGGTGAGCATATTGTTACGCCGGTCATAAACACAGCCGTTGACTATCGTGTAATGGGGTAGCATATACTGTATTTTGGTGTCGTGACCGCTGAATATGGGCTCGTCGTCATCCCATACGTTTTCAACCACTACGCCACCGTCCTGCTTTATTCCCCAAACGAACTCTCCGTCGTAAAAAACTATGTCGGAGATGTCCGTCCAGCTCCTTATTCTGTCCATTGCTTTGTTATCACGTTCGTCATGCGAGTTTCCGTAGAAGGATACGCTTCCATCAGCGTGGAGAAATACTGCGGTATAAGATTCCTCGTCGCAAATGAACTTTCTGACGCTTTTAAGAGATCTTATAAATTTAAAATACTCAGCACACTCGTACCTTACTTCCTCTCCCTCGTAGCTTTTTCCGTAGAAATTGGGGTTGTATATAACCTCAATACTGCCGTCACCTTTGAGACAGTGAAAAAAATACGGCTCGTCTTTTCCTGTGGAATAAAGTACTTTCGGTCCTCTTGTGATCGATATTACGTTTGTAAGCGCAGTATCGGGAATTATGGTTTCTATTTCTTTCGTTTCAACGGATACGTAGGCAAAACGAGGAGTACCGCCCTCACCGATATAGAGAAATCCTTGGGTTGAATATTTGTTTCCCAAGTCTTCATTGAATTGTTTTGAGCAGTTCTTGCCGCCGATAACTTCCCCGAGCGTTGCGTTCAGTATTACCGTCGCGCTTGCTCGACTCAATAACTCTGCGGACTCTTTTGCACTGTCCTTATAGTCTTCTCTTGACAAAAGAGAGAATAGCGCATGAGCGTATTGATATTCCTTGTTATCGCGAGCTTCAATTGCTTTTTGATATATCGTTTCTTTTTCCTCTTCGTCAAGTTCTGAAAGGATATCGGTAGACGGGAGAGCATCGGATACGACCGTATCAAACGAGCTGTCTGCGCCCGTTTGGGTATCTATACCGTCACCGACATGACAAGCACTTAAAGCTGCGCCAACAATAGTTAAAAGACATATCAACGGCACCAATCGTTTCATAAAAAACACCTCCTATAATAACGATTTCAAGAAAAAAACGCACGTACCGACAGAGTTCGGCAGTGCGCGTTATTTACTGAAAATAAGCCTTTGTCCCGCTTTATAAGAAAAGGGTGAATACAGGGCGCGCACAAACCACAATTTGACGTAACTGCAAAAAATGAGTTTCATATTCAGCACCTCCCATATCACTTTGTCTCTACGTACATCATAACATGCTCGTATTTTTTTGTCAATATGTTTTTTGGGGTATCAAACGCAAAAACGTCTGCCCCGCAATCGTCGGGACAGACGTTTCTTTGTTTATTTCAGGTTTTCAAGAAAGGAGCAGATGACCTTTACCGAGTTTTGTGCGGCTATATCACAAAACTCCATATAGTCCATATTGCCCGTTCCGTCCGCCTTGTCCGACATTGCGCGAACAACGACGAAGGGAGTATCGTTTACGAATGCGACGTGTCCTATTGAGCCGCCTTCCATCTCAGCGCATACTGCGGTGGGGAAGTTGGCCTTTATCTTGTTTTTAGCGTCGCTTGAAGCGATAAAAGCGTCACCCGATGCGACGGTACCGCAAAGTGAATTCAGTCCGAGTGCCTTTACTGCCTCGATTATCTTTTCCTTTGCCGACTCGTCCGCCTCAAAGTACACCTTGTTTATTCCGCTGATCAGCCCCACGGGATCACCGAGAGGAGAAGTGTCCATATCGTGCTGGACTACGTTATCCGATACGACGATATCGGTGACGTCGAGTCTGTCGTCGAGTGCTCCCGCAACTCCCGTATTTATGATGAGGGAGGGGGAATAGCGCAGTATCATAGCCTCGGTACAGATAGCGGCAAATACCTTGCCGATACCGCAGGTGCAAATGACCACCTCTTGACCGCAGAGAGTGCCCGTGTGGTATTCTCTTGCGCTTACTATATCCGTCTTTTTGTTTTCGAGCATCGAGACCAGAGCCTCGGTCTCGGTTTTCATAGCTCCTATAATTCCTATCATTTTGGAGAGCCTCCTCTTTAGTATTCCTGTGCGGTGAGCTTTATGATGAGGGAGATATCGTCGTCACTCGCCGCTTTGTTTTTGTGTATCTCGCCGCACTTTTCGCATTTGTGGACGATGACGTAGCCTTTTTTTGCGCTTATCTCGGCGTGGACGGGGACGAGCAGGCCACCGCAGTCGCTTGCGCGGTCACCGGGATTTACGTCAAGATGCTTTGAATAAAGGCACCTCGGGCAGTGATTGCGTGAGGTATAGCCGAGGGGCGTTACCTCACTTTTGCAGTGCTCACATATAAAGCCGTTGTCGTTTTTAGAAAATCTTTTGCTTTCCATAAAGCCTCATAAATGTATATTATTATAGTTTCGGGGAATAACAATTACGCAGGGCGCCCCGCGCCCGAAGTATTAAAGAAAGGCAAAACGAATTTATGAATATAATATCCAAAAAGGTCTTGACAGTACTTTTGCTCGCGTGCGTGGCGTGTGCGCTCTTTTCCGTCGGTGTGACGGCAGAAGAAGCTGCGGCTATCAACGCGCCCGAGACGAATATATCCGACGCTACCGCCGCCCCGTTTGAAGAGGATGCGGGGAGGATAGACGATACGACCGTTACCTCTCCCTTGCTTGACGCGGCAGACAGCTTGCTCGATAACGCCGTCAGCGTCGTGGACGACGCCTCGGAGAAAGTGTCCGATATGCAAAACGTCACGGAGGGGTACGTCAGCTCCGCGGATACGACTGACTCCGCCGTATCGAGCAGCTCTCGTATGGCGGCTTTGATCGTCTGTATCCTCGTTGCCATATCAATACTGCTTCTTATAGTCATTCTCATTCCGAAGAGGAAAAGATAACGCTTACGGCTGTTGCATTAGCGGCAGCCGTTTTATTTTCCTACGCAGAATTTTGAAAATATCTTGTCTACGATATCTTCGCTTACGCTCTTTGAGTCGATTTCACCGAGCGACTGCATAGCCGACTCGATATCAACTGCAGCGATATCGGCAGAATATCCCGCGTCCAGCGCCGCTATTGCGTCTCTCACCGCGTTTGTCGTTGAGAGCACGCACGCATGCTGACGCGCATTTTGTATTATAGCGTCGTTTGTTATATCTATCTGGTCAGAGAGAAATAGCGAGGTGATCAGCGTCTCAAGCTCCGAGAGTCCCGCGCCCGACTTTGCGCTTATCTTCAGTACGTGGGAAAAGTGCCCGCGCACGTATTCCTCGTCAATAGCCGAGCCAAGCTCACTCTTGTTTAGCAGGGCAACACGCGCCTTGCCGTTTGCTCCTGCGACGGTGTCGATAACCTGTTTATCCTCTTCTCCGAGCGGGCGGGAGGAGTCGAAAACGCAAAGCACGAGGGCGGCGTTTTCAATAGCGCGCAAACTGCGCTCAATGCCTATTTTCTCAACCGTGTCGGTGCTTTCTCTGATTCCTGCCGTATCCGAAATGTTAAGCAGCATATCACCGAGCGTGATGCGGGTGCTGAGCGTGTCGCGCGTCGTTCCCTCAATATCGGTGACGATAGCCAGCTCCTGCTTTGCCAAAGCGTTGTACAGCGTGCTCTTTCCCGTATTTGCCGCTCCGGCGATAACGGTATCGATGCCCTCGGTTATGACCTTGGCGCTCTTGTAGCTTTCAGAGAGCTTGTCAAGGGAAGAGAGTATTGAAGATAGCCTCTCTCGCATTTCAGGCACGGACATTTCCGCCAGGTCCTCGTCGGGATAGTCTACTATCGCGTAGGCGCTCGCCGCGATCGAGCAGAGCTCGTCGTATATCTTTTCCGTTTCCTCGCTCAGACGTCCGCGTGCCGCGTTGCCTGCGAGCGTGAGCTGTGCATCCGTTACGGCAGAGAGCACGTCGCCGATAGCCTCAGCCTCGGTCAGCGTGAGCTTTCCGTTTAGGTACGCCCTTTTGGTAAATTCACCGGCGGGTGCGGGTATAGCGCCTGCTGCGAGCAGTGCCGAGAGAACGGCAGAGCTGACGAGCATTCCGCCGTGACACGCTATCTCTACCGTGTCCTCGCCCGTAAATGAAGCGGGCGCGCGGTAGACGGTGAGCAGCACGTCGTCCACTATCTTGCCCTCCGACTCGATACTGCCGTACGAGCAGTAGCGGGAAGGAAGCTCGGATACCGTCTTTGCAGAGCGCGAGCGGAAAACTCGATCTGCAATTTTAATAGCTTCGTCGCCGCTTACCCTGATAAGAGCAACCCCACCCTTGCCGGGTGGGGTGGATATTGCTGCGACTGTTTTTGATGCGGTCGTCATTTCTGATTCTTCTTGCCCTTGCCGTCAGCGAGGTAAATAACGACCTTACGGTTGTTTTCACTGCCGATGGAGTTGGTGCAAACGCCCTCGATGTTCTGTATCTCGGAGTGGATGATACGACGCTCGTAGGGGTTCATGGGCTCGAGCATTACGCTTCTGTTGTACTTGAGAGCCTTGTTCGCCATTCTGCGTGCGAGCGCACGGAGCGTCTGCTCTCTCTTTGAGCGGTAGTCCTCAATGTCTACCGTTACTCTGTGGTGATTCTTGTCTCCGGACTTGAACTCTCTGTTAGCTGCGAGATTGGTCAGATACTGGAAAGAATCGAGCGTGTCACCGTGGTGACCGATGAGCATCGTAGCGTCGCTGCCCTTGATGACTATTCTGATGATGCCCTCGCTGTCAACGTGTCCCTCTGCGGTTGCAGTGAGTCCGAGATTTTTGAGAGTAGTGCGAACGAACACGAGTGCCGCGCAGTCGTCGGATACGGGCGTGCCCTTGTCCTCTGCCTTTGCCTGGACGTCAGCGGAAGCCTTTGCAGCCTCTGCATTGTCGTCGTTCTTTTTCTTTTCAGCCTTCTTGGGAGCTTCCTTCTTTGCTTCCTGCTTCTTTTCGGGAGCTTTTGCGCTTGCGAGAACGTCCTCGTCCTCACCTTCCTCGTAGAGTCTTACCTTTGCGGGTACGGATCCGATGCCGAGAAAACCCGACTTTCCTTTTTCGAGTATCTCAAAGCAAAATCCGTCGATGGTATCTATACCGAGTGCCTTTTTGGCATTCTCAAGTGCTTCCTCCACGCTTTTGCCCGTGGCGGTGTATGATCTTTTTTCCATTGATTTGTCCTCTGAAAATGTTAGTTTTTCTTTTTGTTGTATTTGTCCGATTCGTCCTTGAGCTTTGGAGTTTCGCCGAGCATCTTGTCAGCTATCTTGGCGTTTTTCTTTTCCTGCTCTGTAGGCTCGGATATTACTTTTGCCTTGGGCTTTGTGACTGCGGGGGGCGTATCGTCGTCATCCTCGTCTATTCTGTGCAGAGATCTGGGCTTTTCTCCGTTTGAGGCAGAAGTGCCCGCAGCGCGTGCCTGCTCTCTTGCCTTTGCGGCGAGCTTGGCAGCCTTTTCCATCTCTTTTATCTCTTCCTCGGTGTAAGTGGGAAGAGGCATAAGCTTTGAAATAACGAATCTCTCACCCAGAGATACGATGTTCTGGAATATCCAGTAGATACCGATAGCACCGCTCATCTTGTAGGAGAAGAACACCGTCATCAGAGGCAGAGTGAACTCCATGATCGCCATCGACTTCTTTGACGCTTCGTCCTGACCGATAGGCTGTGGCTGGAAGAGCCTCATGAGCTTGGTCGAGAGGAACTGAATACCAAAGTTGAGCGCGGGAACGAGAATGAGCCAGTTGAAGATAGAGCCCTTTATTGAGGTCATTTCCTCGGGAGAATAACCGAAGTTTACACCAAAGAGATCAAAGCTCGGAAGTGAGTTTTTGAAAGCGTCAAAAACAAACTCGGGATCTACCGCCTTTACGGCAGACGTGAATGCCTCGATCTGCTCTGCGGTGAGGGCGTTTATCTGTGCCGTCATAGCGATCTGATCGCCAAAGATGAACTTTGTGCTCGCATCGGGGAAGAGAGCGTTGAGCGATTCTACCATCGCAGTAACGACGTCCTTTTCCATGCCGACGATGTAGCTTATCGGTTCACGAATTACAGTGTAAAGAAGAATGATGATAGGGAACTGGATGAGCATCGGCAGGCATCCGCTGAAAGGGGAGTATCCCTCTGCCTGATACATATCCTGTATCTCCTGCTGCATCTTCATTTGCGTGTTTCTGTCAGTACGTCCCTTGTATTTGTTTCGGATAGCCATTTCCTTGGGACGCATTTTTGCCTGCTTTATGCTGTTTTTCTGCTGCTTGATGTCAAGAGGCAGGAAAATGAGCTTTGCGACTATCGCAAAGAGCAAAAGCGCAAGAATGTAGTTTCCCGTTATGCCGTTGAAGAGGGACATAACGGATCCTAAGGCTTTGTAAATAAAATCCAATTTTAGTACCGTTTATGCGGTCTTGCCGCATCCTTCCTTTGTTTTTCACCTGCGATGTTTAGTTTTGGCGGTGCTTGCATTTCTTTTCGGGTACGGGATCGTATCCTGCGCGGCAAAAGGGATTGCAACGTAAGATGCGCCATACCGTGAGAGCAAGACCGACGAAAAAGCCACGTTTTTGAAATGCTTCGAGAGCATAGGCAGAACAGGTCGGTGTAAACCTGCAACATCCCGGTTTAGACGGTGAAATGAATTTTCGGTAGAGCTTTATCAGATATATGCAAACGTATTTCATAATATAAGCCCTATTTTTTTCAGTGCGCGAACAAGCTCGTACTCGATCTCGGGCGTTTTCTTGTTTTGCGCTGCCGCACGGGAGGCGATAACTACGAGATATCCGTGCGCTACCTCGTGCTTTTTCTCGGTGAGTCTGTATGCCTCACGCAAAATACGCTTCACTCTGTTTCTCCCGACAGCCCCCGTTGCCGCTTTTTTGGGCACGGACAGACCAACTCTGTTGTATTTTTTCTTTTCGGGATTTTCTTTGGCAAGACGAGCGGCGTGCAGGTCCTTTAGTACGTATACGGTAATGGAAGGACAAACGCAACGCTTTCCTTTTTGGTACGCCTTGTTGTACAGGTGATGCTCACAAATCGTTTTATACTTCATAACTTCCGCTTCCGTTTGATAGTATTTGCTTTTTAGAGCTAAAAATTACAATTGGCGAATTCGAACAAAAATCCCCGTACACACCGTAGCGGCGTATGCGGAGATCGCTTTTTGAAACTTTCGCAATAAATGGCAAAAAGGCGGCTGAGAAAACACGTTTCGTATGATCCCACCGCCGATTGACTCGATCTTAATATGTGAGACGAGCTCTGCCTTTTGCGCGTCTTCTCTTGAGAACTTTTCTACCGTTAGCAGTAGCCATTCTCTTTCTAAAGCCATGCTCCATCTTTCTCTGGCGCTTCTTAGGCTGATATGTTCTGAGCATTCTATGCACCTCCTTACACGTTTATGGAAGCGTGTAATTATTTTGTATTGACAATTTGATACCCACCTATTATTGCACAAAAAGGCGCACTTGTCAAGAGTTTTTTTAATTTTGTATGCGCTCGTTTGGCTCAAAATGAGAAAAAATGCATATAATTATTAAAGTAAAGGTAAAAAAACGAGCTTCACATACGATGAAAAAGCGATTTTTCCTCCCTCCCGCTTCCCACCTTGACGGAAAAATCCGAAAGGATCACGCCCGGGATCATAATTTTTACATTTTTTTGAAAATACCATTGACAAACAAATATGCGCGTGATATAATATGGAGCGTGTGAAAAACACCCAACCGAATAGTTGGTGACGTAGCCAAGTGGTAAGGCCCCGGTCTGCAACACCGTTATCCGCCGGTTCAAATCCGGCCGTCACCTCCAAAACAAAAAGCACTTCGTAAGAAGT
>JAZQXE010000084.1:0-7080 GCA_045632705.1 Eubacteriales bacterium
CTACGATCCGACTTCAAAGCGATACGACGTTAACGTCATATTGAGCGACCGTCTGCCCGAGACAGACCTTGATCAGCTCTATGCGGGAAGCAGCGAGAGACGCTTGCTTTTCTGTATATGCACGTCAATTGAAGCGATAATAAATATAAACGAACGTATCGCGTCAAAGAACATACATCCCGTTCTCGTATACCATTCTTTCTTTACGCCGGTAAAGAATTACAGCTGCGTCGGACTTGACTATTCCGGTGCAGTAAAGAATATTCTCGGTTATCTCAAGGCTGCGGGAAAGAAAAAAATAGCTCTGTACGGAGTAAATCCCAACTCAACGACAGACCTTATCATCAAAATGCACTTTGCCGATTATATGAAAACGTTGTTCGGAGATTCTGTGGAGAGCTGCGTATTCTTCAACAAGGCGTCACTTTACGAGTGCTTTTTGAGTTTTGATAAAGAAAAGGATAAGTTTGACGCCGTAGTCTGTCCAAACGACATCGCGGCAATATCGCTGATATACAGATTGAAACAACAAAACGTACGAGTTCCCGACGAGATGTTCGTTACCAGCTTTGGAGATACGATACTTTCAAAGATACATTCACCGTCTGTAACAAACACGTCAACTGACCTCAATACCGTAGGAAAACAGGTCGTGCGTCTTTATTCCTATCTGAAAAAGGCTGAAGAATACGTTACGGTTTCGGTAGCTATCCACTCCTCGATATCCCCGAGAGGATCTACTGCTTTTTTCAGTCACGACGAGACGGCAGTCCCCGCTCTGCCATTCGGAAAGGTCGAGAGGCCCGAGCGTTATTTTGACGACGACAGGCAGCTTGCCGTTGATGCGGGCTTTTACGGTGATATCAATTTCTACGACGATCCTATTGCTTCCGAGATACTTAGCCTCGAGGATCTGCTCACCTCAATGAACGAGCTCGACTGTGAGATATTGTGTGCTATGCTCAACTCCGAGTATGATATGACGCTTCCCGACAGACTGTTTTCTTCCAGACAGGCAATATCGTACAGAGTGAAGAGAATGTGTCAGATCGTCGGTTGTGAGGACAAGGAGGGATTGATACGTATTATCAAAAAATACGTCAGCTACGACGCCCTCAAAAGCTACAAGTTCGGTCTTGAATAAAAACCAAAATAAACGAATAAAAAGGCATTACGCCGCGGTCGCGGCGTAATGCCTTTTTTTTAGTTTTTATTGTTTTGACTGAGAGAAGAGCCAATCGAGCAATCCCTCTGTGTCTGCCGTCATTACCCATATGCCGTGTCCCGCACCCTCAAACTCGGTGTAGAGAACGTCATCTCTGCCGACAGCCCTCAGTGCTTCTACCATATTTCTTGAGCTCTCGACGGGGACGGAGGTGTCACTGTCACCGTGGAATATCCACATTGCAGTTCCTTCGAAATTAGATATCGCGCTCTCTTCATAGTCGCCCGCGCCCGCAACGGGGATAGCCGCTGCAAAGGTATCGGGGTTTCTCGTGAGAAGATCGTAAACTGCAAATGCGCCCATACTCATACCGTAAGTATACTGCCTATCAAGATCGATGGAGTAGGTAGTTTTTACGAGTGCAAACAACTCGGTGGCAGCCTGCATATATCTCGTCGGAGCGGTGTTCTCGTAGTCGTATAGTATTTCGTTCCATGCATTTGCGGGTACCCATTTGTCCGTTACGGGACAAGCGGGTGCGAGTACGATGACCTCGTTTGCGTATTCGCTTGCTTCCAGGTTGCGCAAAAACTTCGCCTCTGCCGTATATATGTGTCCGTTATCGTCGCAACGAACACCGGAGCTATGCATATATAGAATTATAGGATATTCCTTTTCTGCATCGTAAGCCTCGGGCATCCATAGCTGATAGGTGAGATCGATACCGTTTGAAGACTCGTATCTGAGCGAGTTCCAGCCCGCTTCAACGACCCTCTTGCCGCCGCTTACTGTGACGATGAGGTTGAGCGCGTCTCTGTTGTTGATCTTTCCGTCGCCGTTTATGTCTGCTATGTCAATAGCACTCTGTGCTGTTTCCCAACCGGAGAGATAACGTATGATGGTGGACAGGTCGCTGTTGTCAATATAGCCGTTAGCGTTGAAGTCGCCGAGAAGCACCTCGCCGCTTACGATGATATCAAATCCGAAGAGTTTTCCGCTAAGGGAGCTCTTGTCGGGGAGGGCAGTGTAATCAATGGAAGAGCCCTTTGCGGTATCGTAGCCCTTTATTGCGGGTGCTTGCGCAAAGTCGCCGCCCGAGATAACGAGAGTTCCGCTTCCCGTTACCTTTACCGAGTCACTCATAGCGAGATAGATACTGTTATAGAAGGTACCGCCGTTTATTGTGAGCGTTACGTTTCCGTCAATATTACCTATAGCCTCGGAGTCCTTTGTGCTTGCGCTGACAAGATCCTTGAAAGTACCGCCGTTTATAGTTACGTAAACGTCTCCCGTAATATTCGTAGCACCGCCTCCGAGAACGTAGGATTCAAACGTACCGCCGTTTATCGTGAGCATCATATCGTCGGTAACAGCGCTTGAAGCGGAGGAACGGTGTCCCGCTCTTATCATTCTCCAAGTACCTGAATTTATGGTGAGATCTGCACCCTGTGTATCGTCACTGCTTGAGTATGCCGTGCCTTTTGCATAAGTGCCGCCGATGATACTCAAATACGTCGTTATTCCACTGTTGAGAGTACAGTTGACGTTATCACCTATGGTGACCTTGTTTGAGTTGCATGCAATTGCGAGATTATTTGCTCCTACGGCGATATCGATATTTTCAAAGGTCGTTTCACCGTTTAAAAACATACTGTAATTGAAGATAAGAGATGCATTTGCTATGCTTCTGTAGTCTACACCGTTGTATACGCTCGTTATGGTAATTGGGGCGTTGCATATGGGAGTATTAAAGTTGATAGCCACCGTTTTTGGACCGCATACGACGATAGTTCCGCCCTCTGCTACCTTTTCAAATGCGGTAGTGAGAGAATTGATGGGTGAGCTGACGCTGGCTCCCGTATTTGTGGGCGATCCGTAATCGGATACGAATACGACGGTCTCCCCAGGCTCCTCTATGCCGGGGTCGTCAGGCTCGATGATCTCTCCCTCGATCAAAGCATCAAAGGAGGTTATTTTTGAACTTATCGTTGCTTTGTCGGCAAATTCGGAATAATCTATGGTCGTTTCTCCTGTGCAGCCGCTTCCGCTTATCGTTGAGACGGATGCAAAATTACCGCCCGTTATAGTGAGTGTTCCGGTACCGCTTACTTTTTCCTCCTCGGAAAGCGCGAGGTGTATATCAGAGAGGAAAGTTCCTCCGTTAATTGTCATGGTTACGTTACCGCCGACACTTCCGACAGCCTCGCTGTTTTTGTAACTTGCACTTACAAGGGAGGTGAACGTACCGTCGTTTATGGTAACGGAAACGTCACCCGTGATATTTGTCGCACCGCCGCCGAGAATGTAAGAGGTATAAGTACCGCCGTTTATCGTGAGTTTTACATCACCGTTTATAGCGCTTGAAGCGGAGGAGCGGTGTCCCGCTCTTATCATTCTCCAAGTACCCGAGTTGATAGTGAGATCAATACCATTTGTGTCGTCGGAGCGTGTGTAAGATGCGCCATTTGCATAAGTGCCGCCGATGATACTGAGGGGCGTTGTGACGCTTGAAGATGAGAAAGAGCATTCAACTCCGTCGCCTATGACTACCTTATTATTGTTGCAAGCCAGAGCGAGGTTGTTTGCCGCAACCGTGATGTTTATGTTTTCGATCGTAGTGTTACCGTTGAGATACATATTGTATTGGAATACGAGTGCTGCAGAATTTGTGACTCTGTAGTCTACTCCATCCCAGACACTTGTTATGGTAATGTCCTTGTTTGTTTTTGGAGTATTAAAGTTTGTGGATACGTTTCTTGCGCCGCAAACGACTATAACACCGCCATCAACAACGCGGTTGAATGCGGTGGTTAGAGAGTTTATGGGAGTTTGAGCGGTGAGACCGTCATTTGAGCTCTTTCCTGCGTTTGAAACGAACACTACCGTTTGCTCCTCCGTCATGTCAGTTTCGGCAAGTGATAGTACTGTAAATGCCAACAGTGATAATGCCGTCAGTGCTACGACAAGCAATACGCCGAAAATGTTTTTGCGCTTCATATTTATGACCCCTTCCTTTTTTTATGTGCATATCACACAATTTGTTTTTCTCGAACTACGAGTTTGTTTATTAATATTATAAAACCGATAGACTTTCAATTCAAACAAAAGATCGTATTAAAAAATCCGAGCGTTTTTTGTGAGCCTGCGAGAGAGGGATATAAGCACATCTGCTTTATCGGTTGGTTGACAACGTGAAAAGACTTGTGCTATAATATGTACACAAAATTTTGCGCTTGAAAGGTGAAAAATGGATACTCGTAATATCAAAAGAAGCTCTCTTGAATTTATCGAGAGTCGGGATCATTATCCGGATGGGGCAAATTCTCCGACCGTCGTCACTCGCTACAAGTGCCCTTGCAAAGAGGGAGAGATAGTCGAGGAGAATACGATCGGATTTAACGACCATTTCGTAACGCTTGAATGTGAGAAGTGCGAAAAGAAATATCATCCCTTTATTGATATGGTCGGGGATGAGTTCGTTTTATACAAGAAATATAATGTGTAGTTACAAGATCGAGCTTTTAGATCAGTGAAAAACGAAGCATAAATATAGGGGGATCAACATGTTTGAAGAATATAAAGATCACGACATTGCGGTGTACGGTGGATACGTCCTTGACGACGAGGAGTTGTTGAGTTGCTCTTCCGGTGGAATTGCAACTGCACTTTCCAAAAAAATGATACGCGACGGCGGATACGTTGTTGGAGTTAAATACACGGATGATTTTTTCGGAGCGGAATATCTTGTTACGCAAAATGAAAGCGATCTTCAACTTTTTAAAGGGTCAAAATACATCGATGCGGATAAGGGAACTGTATATGAAGACGTAAAAACGTTGCTTGAGCGCAGAGAGAAAGTCTTGTTTTTTGGATTACCTTGCGTAGTAGGAGCTATGCGTTCGTATCTTGGAGTTGATTATCCGAATTTGATATGCGTGGAGCTCGTATGCCACGGCCCTACGTTAAAAGAAGTGCATAAGCAATATATCAACCATCTTGAAAATACGTACGGCGGCAAGATAACGCGTTTTTCAACGAGATATAAAAACGGGTCGTGGACTCCGAAGTATCTATATGCCGAGTTTGAAAACGGAAATAAATTTATGGAGAAATTTAAGCAGACCGAGTATGGATATGCCTTTTCTCTTGTTAGTCCAAAACGATGCGAGAATTGCAAATTCAAAGGTAACGACCGTACTGCAGATATTATGCTTGGAGATTTTTGGGGAGCGGTCGAGAGCGACGACCTTTACAATAAAAACGGTGTTTCGGCAGTACTGGTTCACACTCAAGCGGGACTAGAGTTTTTACGTAGTGTAGATGAGATAAAGTTGTTTGAAACTACATTTGAAAAAGTTGTAAGGTACAATCAGAATATCATTCGTTGCGCAAACACACCGGATCAGGGAGAAAAAAAGAAATTTGAGGCTTTGTTTGAGTCCAAAGGGCTGATATACGCCGCTGCTCATTCAAAAAGCAAACTAAGAGACATAAAGCTGAAGCTTACGACGTTGATCGACAGGGTGAAAAGAAAAATCAGAAAACTGATAAAATGATGCGTTACGATAAAAAAACAAAAGCAAGAGCGGTGCCAGGTCACAGCTCTTGCTTTTTTTCGTTATTTAAGCTTTCGTTTCTATGTTTGGCTCGTAGCAGGGCATAAGCTGGAGCTTGAATAGATTTGCCTTGTGCTTTCTGTCTATCAGCTCCTTCGTTTTCTCGTCGTCGATCTCTCCCGTACGAATATAGCGGTCGAGCACGGCGTAGGTAAATCCGAGGTTGTCCTCGTCCGTCTTTCCGCACAGACCGTCTATCGGTACCTTGTCAACGAGGTGGTCGGGGAGTCCAAGGACACGGCCAATTTCTTTTACTTCTTGGACAGTCAAACGAGACAGAGGACTGAAATCTCCGACGGAGTCGCCGTATCTCGTAGAATAGCCTACCCAGTCCTCCGAGAGATTACAGGTGTTTGCCACTCTTCCGTTACAGCTTTGAGATACTGCGTAAACCGTAGCCATACGCAGACGCGGCGAGATGTTGGTCCTCGTTACCTCGCTCATTTCAAGTTCCCTCGGGAAAGCGGAAACGAGTCCGTCGTAGCAATCCTTGATGTTGACCAGATAATGCTTTATTCCGAGGTGGTTTACAAGGTCATAGGAGCAGTTGAGATCGTGCTGTACCCCGTTTGGCATAAGCACTCCGATGACTCTGTCAGCACCGAGTGCCTCAACGCAGAGAGCTGCCGTCACCGAGCTGTCCTTTCCACCGGAAATTCCCAGCACGGCGTTGCATCCCGCACCGTTTTTATCAAAAAAGTCACGTATCCACGCGACACATTCGTCTTTTATTTTTACTGCATCAAACATACTGAGCCTCCGTTTGTACGTAGTTTTGGTTTAATTATACTTTTCTTTCCTTGCAAAGTCAATATTTTTTGACTTTTGCCTTGCAAAAGGTACGAAAAGGTGCTATCATACTCTCTGCAAAAGAATAAAACGCATCTCAAACGAGAGTCTCTCTCGTTGGTCGGAAATGCTGCTTGACGGCATATTTCGGGGATAAGGAAACGGCGGTGCAAATCCGCGGCAACAGCCATTACCGTAATTGAGCGCAAGGCTCATAAGTCGGAATGCTTATCGGCTTGGGCAAGGAACGGTCAGTAGCCTGTTCCTTGGGTAAAACACGCTTGGGCAAACAGGAGCTTCGTTTTATCTTGACCGCGATGGCGGTCATTTTGCATGTCATGGGCGCAGTATGCCCGTTTGACATGCTTTATCGGCGTGCGCAGAGCAGGGCGCATGCAATAAAAACGAGCCTTTGTGAAGTGTATTTTACCGTGTCCTCTTGTGTAAAAACAAGAAAGGATGCGGATTTTTTATATCCGCAAAAAAGGAAAACAACATGAAAAACACAAA
>JAZQXE010000085.1:0-1905 GCA_045632705.1 Eubacteriales bacterium
AGACAACGGCTCCCGAGACAACTGCTCCCGAGACCACCGCCCCCGAGACAACGGCTCCCGAGACTACAGCCCCCGAGACCACCGCTCCCGAGACAACTGCCCCCGAGACTACAGCTCCCGAGACAAGTGAGCCCGAGATAACGGAGCCCGACATCGATCACTTTGAGTTTGCCGAAGGCGCAAATCCCGAAAACGTAGAGATTGACGAGGTATTTAAAAATCTGATCTCCTTCTCTACTGACGAAATCAGCGTTGACAGCATTTTTGATCTCTTCAAAAATGACGATATAGCAATTGCAGATGCAAACGGCGAGAGTGTAACTGACGGAAACATCGGCACAGGATACACTATAACGTCTACCGTAGATGGAGTTTCAAAAACGATATCTGCCGTAATCATCGGTGACATAAACGGTGACGGCATAAGCGCCACAAGTGCCGATAGATTGACTATCGTGGAAAGCTTCACGGGCAGAGCATCCCTTGATGCTCCTTATGCTGCCGCCGCAGATTGCAATTCCGACGGAAGCCTTACGTCATCCGATATCCTTTTGATCACGTTGCAGCTTAAAGGCGAAGCCTGACAAAATAAAAAACGGCGGGGTGAGTCGAATGCAGCTTGCATTTGACTCACCCCTCTGATATAAGGAGAAATTATGAAAAAACATTTTAATATACTCTTGGCACTTTTGCTTGCCTTTGGCTTTACTTCATCGCTTATCATTTCTTCTTTTGGCGCAAGCGAGATATCTTTTTCATCCGAAAAAAACTCGGGGCAGCGTGACGTTGTTTGTACCTCTCTTGATGGGACGAGCGCGGATGAATATTACGCCGCGGCTCACTCCTATGAAAAGCTATCAGCTCTTGACGAGGACGCTCTGCTCGACGCGCTTCGCACGCTTATGACCGACACCCATACCACTCACACCACCTATGACCAATGCAAAACCTACAGCAACAAGACCGATTGCCAGAACGGAGATGGCGGCATAGTTATGCTCTACACGTCTTTTGTGGCTCAATACAGCGATTTTATCGGTTCGGGTAGCATTGGTTGGAACCGCGAGCACGTTTGGCCCAAAAGCCTTGGCGGCTTTAAGGACTCGGGCGCGGGAGCTGATCTGCACCACATCCGCCCATGTGATTCTCTTACCAACTCTCGCCGCGGAAATCTGAAATACGGAAATGCCGAGGGCGGAACAGATGCCGCCGGCTCATCCTTGGTTGGCGGAATATCGGGCGGAAAATACACGGGCGGATTTTACGAGCCGCTTGACAACGTAAAAGGAGACGTAGCGCGCATTTGCCTTTACGTTTACGCGCGATACGGCGCTGAATACTCCAAATGCTCAAGCATTACAAACGTTTTTGAGAGCGTGGACGTGCTTCTTGATTGGTGCGCTTCCGATCCCGTTGACACCTGGGAGATGGGAAGAAACGAGGTGGTCGGAAAGATTCAGGGCAACCGCAACGTATTTATAGATTACCCCGAATACGCATGGCTTCTCTTTGGCAAGGATATACCCGAAAATATGCTCACTCCGTCAGGATTTGCTATGAGCAAGGATGACGCTGTGACTTCCTCGCAAGATACCTCTATCGACACCACCCGTGCCGATGCGCCCGACACCTCGGCTGACACCTCCGATAATGGCGGCTGTGCATCTTACGTCAGCTTTGCGCTGATACCGTCTATTGTGATATGCGCTATATCATTGAAAAAGAAAAATAATTAACCAATAAATATCCCCCCGTGTAACGCGGGGTATTTCAGTTTCGGGCATAGCCCTAATACTACAGGCTACGCACAAGTGCGTCTTTTATTGGCCTGTCAGCCATGCATTTGTTACGAAACCCCGCTCAAGCGGGACTAAAACCAAGCCTCCCTTGTGTAAAGGGAGGTGG
>JAZQXE010000086.1:0-57772 GCA_045632705.1 Eubacteriales bacterium
CGCCCCTGCGCTCCTTTTTAAAGGTGGAGCTGCCAAGCATACTCCCCGGCGTTCTCAGCGGATTTATTATGGCGTTTACCCTTTCTCTTGACGACTTTATCATCAGCCACTTTACAACAAGCGGCTTTGAGACTCTGCCGATATTCATCTATTCGATGACCAAGAAAAAGGTAAAACCCGATATGTACGCGCTCTCCACGCTGATATTCGTAGCTATACTGGCGCTGCTTATCATTTCAAATATCATTTCTTCAAAATCCGAAAAGAAAAGCAAAAAGAAAAGATAGATCAAATTCGTTCATCTCGAAGGAGAACAAGTAAAGAAATTGAAAAAGATCCTTTCTATATTTTTCGTGTTCCTGCTCGTTTTCTCGTCGGCGTGCATCTCATCAAGCGCCCTGACGGTATCCGATCAGACGGACTACACTAAGCACTCGTCAACTACTCTCAACGTCTACAACTGGGGTGAATACATCTCAGACGGCAGCGAGGGGACCTTTGACGTAATAGAAGAGTTTGAAAAACTGACGGGGATCAAGGTAAACTACGAGACCTACGACTCTAACGAATCAATGTATGCAAAGCTCAAGAGCGGAGCTACCAACTACGATATCGTTATTCCCTCCGACTATATGATAGCACGTCTGTGCGAGGAGGATATGCTCGAGGAGCTGGATCTCTCAAACATTCCCAACAGTAAATACATCGACTCAAAATACAAAGGGCTCTATTTCGACCCCGACGACAAATACAGCGTTCCCTATACCGCGGGATACGTTGGTCTTATATACAACACCGAGGTCGTAACGGAAACGCCCGACTCCTGGAGCATTCTCTGGGACGAGGAATATATCGGTAAGATACTGATGATAAACAATCCGCGCGACGCGTTCGGCATCAGTCAGTTTATGCTCGGACAGAGCGTCAACACGCAAAACGAGGACGAATGGTACGACGCCCTGCTCAAGCTCAAGGAGCAAAAGCCACTTGTCAAGGGTTACGTCATGGACGAGATCTTTAACAAGATGGAATCGGGTGACGCCGCCATCGCCCCCTACTATGCCGGTGACTTTTTGACCATGTACTGCGAAAACGACAGTCTTGCTTTCATTTATCCAAAAGAGGGCACGAACGTTTTCGTTGACGCTATGTGCATACCGAAGGGCGCAAAGAATAAAGAAGCGGCTGAGCTCTTTATCAACTATATGCTCGAGCCCGAGGTAGCGATAGCAAACGCAGAATATATCTGCTACGCATCCCCCTGCACCTCGGTATATACGGACCAGGGCTATATCGACACGATGACGGAAATACACCCCGACGCGATGGAGATACTATACGGTACGGACGAGGTCAAGGCACAGTACTATGAGAACCTCCCCCAAAGCACCCTTTGGCTTATGAATCATCTCTGGGAAGAACTGAAGGTAGACTCAGCGTCCGGAGTTGGCGTTTACGTTTTCAGCGGCTTGATAGTCGTTGGGCTCGTCGCACTGCTCAGCGTCAACGCAGCAAAAAAGAAAATGCGTGCCCGCTACTACGAAGATTAACTATGAGGAGCAATACCTGCGGGTATTGCTCCGATATTTTGCAAAGAGGACGAAACAATGAAAAAAAGGCTTCTTACGATATACAAGGCTACCGCAGAAAAGAACAAGCTCCCTCTTCGACTTCTTCTTTCTGCCGGTGGTATCGTGACTATGGGCTTTTGTATGTCCATAATAGAAAAGCTCCGCTTCGGCACTGACCCATATACTTGTCTTAACAACGGACTCTCACTTGCTACGGGACTTTCTCTCGGCACTTGGGGACTCATAGTTTCACTTGCCCTTTTCGTTATAGTAATTGCTCTGCGAGCTGACAAGATAGGATTCGGCACTCTTTTTAATATGGTGGGATTCGGCTATTCGATAGACCTTTTCAGATTCGTATGGAGCAAATGCGGCGTTAGCTTTGAGATAGAATCGTTCATTCTGCGCCTGGCGTTGCTTTTACTGATGCTTTTTGTGTTCATTCTCGCGGTATCGTTATACCTCGCCTCCGACCTCGGATGCGCCCCCTACGACGCGGTACCCGAGATAATTTCGGAAAAGAGCAAGATACCCTTCGTTGCGGTCAGAATGTGCTGGGATATATGTGCCGTCGTTGGCGGAATACTGCTTGGAAGTGCTGTCGGTGTCACGACCGTCGTATGTGCCGTCGGTGTCGGCCCGTGTGCGCAGCTTACCAAAAATGCGGTAAACAAGCTCCTCAAATAAACGCAAGGTAAAATGACGAAAATCGGAAAACAAACGCCGTTTTTCGTCATTTTTTGTTTGCATTTGAGGCAAAAAAATGATATAATAAAAGTAATAAGCAATATTACTCATTTCAGAGGTAACGATGAAACGATTTAAAGTAACGGGAATGAGCTGTGCCGCGTGCAGTGCGCGAGTAGAATCTGCGGTAAACAAGCTCGAGGGCACGCAACTGTGTACCGTAAATCTCCTGACCGGATATATGAGCGTTGAAGGTAACGCAAGCGAATCGGAGATAATAGACGCCGTCACACGCGCGGGTTACGGTGCCAAGTTGCTCTTAAATTCAGACAAGCCGCTCCCCGAGGACGCTCAAAAAAACGCCGACAACGACAAAAAAAGCATCATTTGGCGCCTCGTTGTGTCCTGCGTTTTGCTTCTTTCGTTAATGTATATATCAATGGGGCACAATATGCTCTCGCTTCCTCTGCCGGCGCTCCTCTCTGACTCCCCTGCTCTCATCGGAATATGTCAGTTCTTTCTTTCGCTGGCAATATTGCTCATAAACTGCAGATTTTTCATCTCGGGAGCAAAAGGCGTGCTGCACGGAGCGCCCAATATGGATACGCTCGTTGCTATCGGCTCGGGGGCGTCCTTCTTCTATAGCTCCTGCCTTTTGATCCGTATATTCACGACAGCGCCCTACGAAGCACAAATGCATCTGCTGCACGGACTGTACTTTGAATCTGCAGCAATGATACTCACTCTCATCACGGTGGGAAAGCTGCTTGAAGCAAGTTCAAAGAAAAAGACGACCGCCGCACTCAGTGGGCTTGTGAAGCTTTATCCTAAAAACGCAGTTCTGCTCGTTGACGGCAAGGAAATATCGGTAGATATCGACAAAGTGAAAAAGGGAGACGTTTTCGTCGTCCGGGCAGGTCAAAGCATACCTGTGGACGGTGTCGTTATCGAAGGAAACGCCTCCGTCGACCAATCCTCTCTCACGGGAGAGTCGGTCCCCGTTGAAAAAGGGATATCAAGCGAGGTCTACACCGCAACGACAAATACGAACGGATACATTGTGTGCAGAGCGACGAACGTCGGAGAAGACACGACGCTCTCACAGATAATAAGAACGGTCAACGACGCCGTCACGACGAAAGCTCCGATAGCGAAAGCGGCAGACAAGGCGGCAGGGGTATTCGTACCCGTCGTTATAACAATAGCCGCAATAAGCACGGCGGTATGGCTGATATGCGGTGCGGATATCGGATACGCTCTTGCCAGAGGAATATCCGTACTCGTTATAAGCTGCCCCTGCGCACTCGGGCTTGCAACCCCCGTAGCGATCATGGCGGCAAGCGGACGAGGAGCGGCAAACGGCATTCTCTTTAAAAATGCATCCGTGCTTGAGCTTGCGGGAAAGGCTCGGATAGTTGCGTTTGACAAAACGGGAACGCTCACCAAGGGCGTACCTACCGTTACCGACGTTATCCTGCTCGGAGCAAGCGACGAGGAAACTCTTCTGTCGCACGCCTACGCACTTGAATCAAAGAGCGAGCATCCGCTCGCACGCGCTGTCGTCTCGTACGCAGAGGCAAGAGGCGCAAGCTGTCCCGAATGTTCGGAGGTCAAGATACTGACGGGTACGGGCATATCCGCTACCGTCGGAGGTGAGGAGTGCTTTTGCGGTAACGAAAAGCTCGTTGAGAGTGTAGCCGTCGTAAACGACGAAGCAAAAGAAAAAGCCGTACTGCTCGCAAAGGAAGGCAAAACGCCCCTGTTTTTCGCAAAAGGCGGCACGCTCATCGGTATAATAGCCGTTTCGGACGAGCTGAAGGAGGACAGCGCGCAAGCCGTCAAGTCGCTGCGCGAGGCAGGCATTGAAGTCGTGATGATAACGGGAGATAACGAGAACACCGCGCAGGCGGTAGCAAGCAAGCTCGGTATCAGCTCGGTCATGGCGGGAGTTCTGCCTACCGAAAAGGAAGCGGCAATAAGAAAGCTAAAAGAAAACGGCACGGTCGTTATGGTCGGAGACGGTATAAACGACGCCCCTGCACTCTGCTCTGCCGACGTTCCGATAGCGATAGGCGCAGGCTCTCAAATAGCGCTGGACAGTGCCGAGATAGTGTTGCCGGGCAACAGCGTATACGACGTCGTCCGTACGATCAAGCTATCACGCAAGACTCTTCGCATAATACGGCAAAATCTTTTCTGGGCGTTTTTCTACAACGCTCTCGGAATACCGCTGGCGGCGGGTGTGTTCGTTAGTCTTACGGGATGGGAGCTTGAGCCGATGTTTGGCGCAGCGGCAATGAGCATGTCGAGTCTGTTCGTAGTGCTAAACGCTCTGCGGCTCAATTACGTTGATATAGGAAACGATAAAAAAGGATCAAGATCCACCCACATAGAAAGGAAGAAAAAGAAAATGAAAAAGACGATGAAGATCGAAGGTATGATGTGCCCGCACTGCGAGGCAAGAGTCAGATCTATACTCGAGGGTATAGACGGCGTTGAGAGCGCAGAGGTCAGCCACAAAAACGGTACCGCTATCCTCACGCTGACAAACGACGTAGAAAACGACGTCCTCGTATCAAAGGTCAGCTCCGAGGGTTACCGCGTGACCGACTGCAAGTGACCATCAAGCGTACAAAACTTTCAAAATATCGGATGGGAAACGCCCATCCGATATTTTTTTATATCCATTCCTTTTTTTGCAACAAGTTGTCAATAATATATTGATTGGAAGACATTTTTGATGTACAATATATACAATTATGTTCAATGCCTCAATATTACTTGGAGGAATTATGAAAAACAAAGCCATTTCACTTATCGTGTCTCTTTCCTTTTTGCTCTCGTCAGCGCCCCTTTACACGTCAGCTGACGCTGTCAATGCGAAAAGCACAACGGATACGCTCCACTCAATATCCGAGCTGAATCTCGAAGCGGACGCGCTCGACTCGCATAGCGGCGTCACCTCGCTCAGTACGCTTGAAAGCGACTACCGACGCTCGTACAGAATAGACAACGAGGAGTTTATAGACGAGGGATACATCTGGTATCCGAGAACAAAAAAACTCTCGAGCGGCAAATACATAATGTTTTTCCAGGATGGAAGATGGGGTCCTAATATATACTATACCCTCTCCGACGACGGACTCAATTGGGAAAAGCCGACGTATCTGTTCAAGGCTCATATAACCGAGGACGGTAAATTCTTGAGAAATTACGCGACCGCAGACGCTATTGAGCTTGAAAACGGAGACATACTCGTTTCGGCTATCTTCCAGCCCTCGAGAATAAGCTCCGACACCCCTGCCGTCAGCCGTTGGGATATGCTCAATCGCGGAATCATCACCAAGATATCGCACGACGGCGGTCAGAGCTTTGAGGACGAGCAGATAATCTACCACGGCAGATGCTGGGAGCCGAGCTTTTTGCAGCTTCCCGACGGCTCGGTGCAAATGTACTTTACTCAGTCAGGTCCCAAGGACGCCGTCTACGGCTCTGCTCTCGGCTCGCACGTTTCAAGCGGCGTTGGTATGTTCACGTCCTGCGACAACGGTGCAAGCTGGACGCCGACCACCCTCACCTATCCTTACGTTACGAAAAGAATAGTGCAAAATCCGATATACGAGTATAACGGCATCACGATACTGACAGACCAGATGCCGGTTTCCGTTCTCTTGCACGACAACGAAACGATCGTAATGGTCGTTGAAAGTATGCGCCCCGATCAAAGCGGACACAGTACGAGTATCATCCGCTCTCACGATTTCTTTGAAACGACGCTGGAGGAAGACGAATACGGTCCCTCCGACAGAGACGACTTCATAGTATCGGGAGCCGCCCCTTACATAGCGCAGTTCCCCTCGGGTGAGATCGCGATATCAAACTTCCACTCACACAAGCACAAGGTATATCTCGGAAACGAGCTCGGCACGGAATTTGATTTTACGCGCGCCTATATTCCCTTAAAAAATCAGACGGTAGCTATGTGGGGAGACCTGTTTGTAGCAGACAGCCACACCCTCATTGCAAGCGCAGGTGATACGATAGTTGAAGCCGGCGTAGAGCTGAATCTCACATCAAGCGGAATGGGCTTTGGTACTATGGTATTAAATCATAGGATCGACGCAAAGAAGCTCACGGCAACCATCGACGCGTCAAGTACAGAATGGGCAAACAACACCGACGCTCTGTTCGTCGGAAGCGAGTCTCAGGCACAAGTTTCCGTCCGCTACGCTCACGACGAAAACTACGTATACGCTCTGGCAGAGGTACTCGACGACGACGTCTGCTCCTCTGACGCTATCACGTTATACCTCAAAGGCGAAAGCTCGGACGAGGTTATAGTCGCTATGGTAAACTCAAAAGGCGAGTACACCGTAAAGAAAAACACCTCCTCCGCTCAGCAGAGCGTCAGCGGTGTCGCATGCAGCGTAAAAAAATACACCTCGCAACTCAAGGGATACGCCGTTGAGCTGGCGCTCCCCATCTCGCTTTTCTCGGGTGAGGGGACGCTCAGAACCTTCGTCAAGCTGACGAACAAGGACGGGGGTAAAACCTACGTCGATACCTTTGACGGCGTGAGTGAATCTGACGATAGCACATGGCACATGATAGTACTTTCAAGTACTCTTGCTCTCCCCAACGTCTACTCAAGCGAAAGCGTTAGCGTATGGGACGGAGTAAGTGCCAACGTCGGCTGGTATGCAAAAAACACGGAGGCTGATGAATTTTTCATAAATTCAGCCGAAGAGCTCTACGGCTTGTCACTTCTCTGCTCTTACTTTGACAGCGGAGCAAGCCTGCTCAGAAATTCAAGACTCTACTACGACTCGGAGTATAACGTAATACTCGACAAAGAAAAAATAACCGACGCTACCCCCTACGTCAAGGGAACGAAGCTCGTCGGAGAAACGATCCGACTGACCTGCGACGTTGACCTTGACTCACACCGGTTCTTGCCTATCGGAAGCACGGGCTCGTTCCAAGGACTTATCTTTGATGGAGGCGGCCACACGATAAAGAATCTCTACGTAAACGCCGAGACGGCAATGCACAAAACGCTCACCACACAGTACTTCTTCGGTCTTTTTGCGGCAACCGCTTCAAACTGTACAGTACAAAATCTGCGCATTGAAGATCCCGTATACGACGTAAACGTACCGAGCAGCGCAAAGAGCATCTACCTCGGAGGCATATCCGCTTATTCAACGGGCAATACGGCATTTTACGACTGTATAGTCGATCATCCGAAGATAATTTACCGTCCGGCAGACGGGATCCAACCCACCGCGTGCCTTTTCGGAGGTCTCATCGGTAAATACGAGACGCCCCAAAGACACGAAAACGTAACGGTTTACGACTACGAGATAGTAGACGAGAAAGATCTCGGAAACTGGACGAGCGACTCGTCACTTCTCTTTGGAAGAATAACGAAAACGGGGGTAAGCGCAAGCTTTTACAAGTGTAAGGTCTACGAAAAAGAAGAAATACTCATAAGAAAAGAAACTCCCGTCTGGGACGGAGTGAGCGCCAACGTCGGATGGTACGCAAAAAACACGGAGGCCCCGGCCTTCTACGTTTCAAACGGCGAGGAGCTGTACGCACTCTCTCTGCTTTGCTCATCCTTTGATCCGAAGGGCAGTTTGTTTGGCGATGCGAAGCTCTATTACGACGAAAACTACGACGTTATCTTTGACAGATCAAAGATAAACGAAAATACCGCCTACGTTACAGGAACGAAACTCGTCGGAGAGATAGTCAAGCTCAGCGCAGATATTGACCTTGGCGGACACGTATTCCTTCCGATAGGAAGCTCCGGCTCATATCAGGGCAAATATTTTGACGGATGCGGTTATACTATCAAAAACTTGTACGTCGATCCAACGACCGCATTACACAAGGCACAGCCGAATCAGTATTATTTCGGACTTTTTGCGGCTATCGCGTCAAACTGTACGGTACTCAATCTAAACATTGAAAACGTCGTATTTGATATCAACGTCAACGCAAATGCAAAATACGTGTATGCGGGAGGTCTTTCCGCTTTCATAACCGGCTCTACCAAATTTACTAATTGCACCGTCGCGGGACTTACCATTAACTACTCACCCGCCGAGGCCTTCTCTCCCACAAGTTGTATGATAGGAGCTATGGTCGGTAAATTCCACACCGCTCAAACAAACTCAAACGTACACGTTTGGGATCTGGTATTAAACGACTCATACGGACGCGGCGACTACGAGAGTCACGAGAGCCTCTACTACGGCGTCTGCGTCAACACGACGCTGCCTCCGAGCTTTGAAAATTGTTCGGTCAAGCGTAAGATGCAGGCTGATTACGGTGACTACAACGGTGACGGCAGCATCACAAATGAAGACCTGAGCATTCTCATCAGAGCCCTCTCGGGATGGAACGTCGCCTGCGAGGTGTATGATCTCAACTCGGACGGCAAGGTCTCAAACAGAGACGCGCTCAGGATCATTGTTCTTCTCTGCGACCCTACCACACCGTAAAAACGGAGGTATGATGAATGTTAAAAAAGATAACGCCCATAGTTGAGGTGTTGATACTTGCTTTTATGTGTGCGCTTTTCGTCGTAAACGGTTTTTCTGACAGAAACGAAAGCGTTTCACCGTCGGCACAAGCCACCGAAACGAACATCCACGGCGGACTGCACTCCATATACGAGTTAAACGGTGAATCCGACCCGATCGACTCGCATAGCGGAGTAACGAGCGTCAGCACCCTTGAGCTTGACTATCGAAACTCATATTTCATTAAAAACGAAGAGATGTTGGAGAGCGGTTACCTCTGGTATCCGAGAATGAAGCGTCTCTCCGACGGAAGCTATATTCTCTTCTTTCAGGACGGAAGATGGGGCCCCAACGTCTACTACACCCGCTCCCCCGACGGATACAACTGGGACGAGCCGACGATACTCTTTGAGAGTCACCTTAGCTACAACAACAGATACAAGCGCCTTTACGCTACCTGTGACGCCATTGAGCTTGAAAACGGCAATATCGTGGTAGCGGCTATCTTCCATCCAAACAGAGTCACAAACTCAGACGTGCCGAGCAGATGGCTGATGAGCGAGAAAGGTATAGTCACAAAGCTCTCACGTGACGGCGGAGATACCTGGACCGAGCAGCAGATAATATATTACGGCAGATGCTGGGAGCCGAGCTTTTTACAGCTTCCCGACGGCTCGGTGCAGTTGTACTTTACCCAAAGCGCTCCCAAGGACGCAATGTACACAAGCGCTATGGGAAGTCACGTATCAAGCGGCGTTGGACTGATAACCTCCCGCGATAACGGAGAGACCTGGACTCCCATAACGACTACCTATCCTTACGTCACCACGCGTATTGCGCAGCAATACATCTATACAAACGAAAACGGCATTGAAATAATGACCGACCAGATGCCCGTAGCGATACTGCTCCACGATCAAAAAACGATTGTAATGGCGGTGGAAAGCCTCAAAGGCTTTGGCTTGGGACATAATACGTCAATAATCCGCTCGCACGACTTTTTCTCAACCTCCCTTGCCGAAAACGAGACGGGCCCCTACGACAGAGATAATATGCTACTGCCGGGCCCCGCACCCTATATCGTTCAATTCCCCTCGGGAGAGATAGCGGTATCGAATACCAAAAAGGTATATATCGGAAACGAGCTCGGTACGGAGTTTAACACCGGCCGCGGATTTAATCTATATCCCTTCCAGAGTCAAGCAACGTGGGGTGACCTTTTCGTCGTTGACAGTCACGTCCTCACCGCTACCGCGGGCGACACGATAATAGAAGGCAACGGTCAGACAAATCTGAGATCGAACGGCATCGGAGTCTCGCGTCTTATTCTCAACCACCGTATAGACGCAAAGACCGCAACGATGACGGCAGACGCTAACACTCTCGATTGGTACGACAATACCGACGCGCTCTTCGTCGGAAGCATCAACCAGGCGCAAACGTCGATACGCGTTGCACACGACGACGAAAACGTATATTTCCTCTTTGAGCATCTTGACTATAACCTTCAGGAAAAGGACGAATTCGTATTTTTCGTATACTCCGAGAATAACTCGCAAAAATACAGAGTAAAGGCAAACGTCAGGGGAGTATACGAGTTTGCGCAAGTATCGGGAGGCACCCGCATACTCACCTCCCTCTGCAATTCAAGCGCCAAGGTCTACGGAACGGTAGGCAACTCCTCCGATACGGACGAAGGACTGATCATTGAGTTTTCCGTACCAAAGAGCCTTTTTGGCACAGCTGACGCATTGCGCGTATTTATGAAAATGTACGGAAACGACGGAGGCGAAACGTTCGCGTGGGACGGATTTAACGGACTCACCGAGAGCAATACCTCAACTTGGCATATCGTAAGGCTGAGCGATGACGTGGCAAGCACTACTCCTCCCGTAAACGACGGTGGGAATGATGCGGACACGACCAACCCCCTCGATACCGACTATCCGAAAGACACAACGGACTCAACTACCGTAACCGATACGGGCGCGGATACAGAAACGTCAACCGACACCGAGACGTCAACGGATAGCACGACGGACAAGGTCACGGATACGGACAAGGCGCCGGACACGGACAAGGCGCCGGACACGAGTGCCTCTACCGACGACGCCACCGATACTACGGGTACGGAGTCAAGCGAAAAGGCACCGACCGACTCTTCGGGACAGACAAACCTCCCCGATAAATACCAAAGCACCGACAAAACGGCTGAATACGTCGTCATCGCCGTATCCTGCGCCGTAACGATAGCTGCGCTCATCGTCGGAGCTATCATCACTAAAAAGAAAAAGTAAAAAGCATCGTTTATAGCGTCAAAAACAAAAAAAGTGAAGAACGTACCGTTCTTCACTTTTTTTCTTTACCCGCCGCAACTGTACTGTTTATCGTACAGTTATTTGTGTATACTTAAAGCATAAAGAAGATAACGCGAAAGGACACGGACGGAATGATCATACTTTCACTTTCAATATGCTCGCTCTTTGAGCTTGAGCTTTTACATACAGTTTTGTTTACCGTTTTGTTTTCAACCCTCGGATACTCTGCGATCATCTATCTGAAGCTGAAATTCTCACTTTGGGAGGACGAGCGTGAATATATCGAGCTCTCACTCTCAAAAGTAAAAACGATACTGCACGGCATCGGCTCGTTTTTTATGCCGAGAAGAAGCACGCTCTGGCGTTTGTTTTGCAGATGTATTCTCGCTTTTATAAGTGATTGACTCAAAAAGAAAAACAGCCGTGAAAAGCAATACGCTTTTCACGGCTGTTTTCGTTATTATTTACTTTAGAACGACGTGGGAGCGAAACCGAAGACGTAGACGAGCACTACGACGGTAACGAGAGCAACCAACGTATACACGATCATAGGAATAACGTTGGTCTTGATTATCTTACCCTCTGCACCCGTAGTACCAACGGTCGCACACGCCGCAACGACGTTGTTGATGCAGGTTATGTTACCGATAGCACCGCCGACTACCTGGAGTGCAACGACTGCAACGGTAGAAAGTCCGAGTTGTGCCGCGGTATCGTACTGAAGATTGGTAAAGAGGACGTTCGATACGGTATTTGATCCCGAAATGAACGCACCGAGCACACCGATAAAGGGTGCGATAACGATATACGCCTTACCTGCAAGATCTGCGAGGAACTTAGCCATTATCGTCATCATTCCGTCTACCGACTCGGTAGCGGAGTTCTTCATTATCTGAACGAGCGCAACGCCGAATGCGATAGCGATAGCGGCACCCGCGATCTGCTTGAGCGAGTCTACCCACGCCTCTTTTACTGCCTTAGCCGACATCTTGTGTATCGGAATAGTAAGAATAGCAACGAGCATAAAGGGAATGATACCGGGAAGCCAGAGCGGCTTGAATGCATAGGATGCTCCCGAAACACCGAGTATATCCTTTACGTTTATTGCCATACCCGAGAGGATAGCCTTTACTCCGAGAGCGTCTATTCTCGTAACGACGAGAATAATAGCAATAAGAACGTAAGGGATCCAAGCGCGTACCAGAGACATCTTAACACCCTCGTCCTCGCTCTTGTCCTCAGCGCTTACTACCTTGCTCTTCCATGACTCATCCCACTCGGACTCGTCTGCAAAGCTCCAAGCCTTCTTCGGAACGAGGAAGCCTGCCTTTGCGGCAAGAATGGTAAGGATAAGACCGATTATAGCGGAGAACAGAGACGGGAATTCGGGACCGAGCACTGCCGCGATGATAACGTAGGGAACTGCAAAGCACAGACCTGCGAAGAATGCAAACGGGAATACCTCAAGTGCGGGCTTGAAGCTCTTTTCCTTGCCGTAGAACTTGGTAAGTATCGCAATACCTACGAAAGGAAGGAAGAGTGCAAACGCCATGTGAGGAATAGCAGACCAGAGCGTAAGCTCCGACTGATAAGCGTCAACGCTGATCGACGAGCCTGCCAAAGTGTCCTTGAGCTGATTGATGCTCGTGATAACGGGAGTACCGACCGCACCGAACGATACGGCTGCACTATCGTAGATGAGAGCAACGGTAGCAGCTGCAAGAGGGGGGAATCCAAGGCTCACGAGAAGAGGACCTGCAAGTGCTGCGGGAGTTCCGTATCCTGCGCCGCCCTCGATAAAGGAGCCAAACATAAATCCGATTATGATAGCCTGGATACGCTTATCGGAAGAAACGCTTCTGAATCCAAGCTTGATAGCTGACATAGCACCCGATTTTTTCAGCGTATTCATAACGAGAATAGCACCGAAGATAACGAGAGTAGAGTCGAGTGAATTCAAAAATCCGGCAAACGTCTGTCCTACTACGTCAATAACATCCATCTTCCAGACCGCGACACCGAAAATTGCACACATTGCCCATGCAAGCGGCAACGCTCTCTTTGCGGGCCAGTTGAATCCTGCCATAAGTACGATAGTAACGAGTATTGGTAAAAACGCAAGTAAAGCCAAAAGTGTCGTTGACATTTTTGTATCCTCTTTCATTTTATAATTCATAGGTCAAGGCAAAAAGCCATAGTAATTACCATACCTATAGATTATACTACCTCGTCATTTTTTAGTCAATTCATATTTTTATAGTTTTTTTACAAATGGGAATAGCATTTTTAATATATAATGCACAAAAGGCAAAAAACTTTAACGAGTCATCTGCCAAGTTGTGCAATATATGCCCAAGTAGAAGCTCCGACTATTCCGTTAGCCTCAAGCCCTCCGAAGCGTTGTGCCGCCACGACAGCGTCGTAGGTAGCCTGACCAAACGAGCCGTCGACGCTTACCTGTGGAATAGGCGCTCCGTTTTCGGCGGCGCGGTTGATGAGAGTCTGCAAGTCCTCCACCTCCCTGCCCTGACTGCCGATAGCCACAGCAGTGCCGGGGTATATTTCTATCGCGTCAATATCAAAGCGCTCGGGGATCACCCTTACCGCTTGCTCGTAGAGTGAGTCTAACACCAACCACGTCGCACGGTCTACGATACCGTTTTCCTCAAGACCGTTTTGCGATTGAACGTAGCGCACCGCCCTCTCCGTCTCCTCACCGAATATTCCGTCAACTGCTACCGCAGGATACGAAGCGTCAAAGAAGGCAAGAGTGGCGAGATATATCTGAAGGCTCCTGACGTACGCCCCGCTATCTCCGATAGACAACCGCGAAGCAAAGAGAGCTGTTGCCTCCTCGGGAGATACCCCCTCACTCGTAACCTCCGACAGACGCTTGACGGCGTTGTATATCGCCTTTATCTTATACCAGCTCGCCTTGCCTACTATTCCGTCTACGTCAAGACCAAACACAGACTGAAAGTCCCGCACGGCGTTTTCCGTCTGCGGACCGTAAACCCCGTTAACTATCGGTATCTTTGATATCGAGGGGTAGTTATCGGATATTCTGTTCAGCTCGTACTGAATTATGCGCACTTCCTCAAAGACGTCACCGAGCCTCAGCGGCACTCCGGGGTAGGACGAGCCGAGCTCGCTGACGGGCGCGTTATAAATTATGTCTATATCCTCACCGTAGTAATTTTGCAATATCTCGTATGCAAGATACCCCTGTTCTGCAAGTTCAAGGCTCCCCCATTGCGAAAGTCCTCTGCATTGCACCTCTATGCCGTCGCAATAGGCGGCAAACAGAGGTTCAACGCTACCGCGTCTGACTATGTAGTCGTTAAACGTCTGGTCAACGATACGCGAGACGTTGTCAAATATATCCCTGCCCTCAATATAGCTCTGGTCGTAGGCGGTGGAGTTCGTAATATCAAAGTCGTACCCTCTTGCCCTGTAATACTCCGTATAAACACGGTTGAGAGCAAAGGAAGTCTGTGCGAGAATATTCGCCCTGAGCGCCGCGTCGGGCCAGGTAGGATACACCTCGCTTGAGGCGACGTTTTTTATATAATCCGCAAACGGTACGCGGACGTTGAGAGCGTCGGAATCGGGCGAGCCGAGATGTACCGTGATATATTCGGGAACAACCGCAACTGCCATATCGTCACCCCTCTGCCGCTCGCATCGTGATCGGTTGTACCGATCTTACCGAACTGAACACGGGTACGTTTTCTACCACCAGCTCCTCGAGTCCCTCTCTGTACGCGCGCACCGAGTAATCGGCAAACGGCTCACGCCTGCCCTCCGAAAGCGAGTTTTCACGCGGAGGCGCGGGCAAAAGCATATCTCCCGCAATTCCGTCGGCGTTGGTCACGTCGGTATAAAAAACGTGTCTGCCCTCGGGAAAGTCCTTGTACACCTCTACGTTTACGTTGACAAGCGGTATGCTCCCCTCTCCCGCACTCACCCACACGCGCAGTACGCCCTCTCCCGTATTGCTTTTAAGAAACTGCGCATAGCTCGTCTCGGCGTCGGCGGCGTGCGGCGCGTCGAGCACCTGCGGGGGATCCTTTACTATTTCCCTTGTCAAATCTTCCCTCACTCGAGCGTCCGCTCCGACGCTCTCGGAGTCGGACGCACTCGTCTGCGACGAAGCGTGCGCCGTGGATGTCAGCTCGCGCGTGTGAGGAGAAAATATTTTTTTGTTTTTCTTTGAAATATACACAAAACACCTCCGAAAACAATTGAAGTACACTAATAATCTTATTCCCGCGTCAGCTTTTCGTTACATTTTGTGCGAGTGCGTTTACACAAAATCCGATAAATGCGTCTTCTGTACGAGCAAAAAGCAAACAAGTTGATTTTTCTTACTTAAAATCTCTGCCTTATACTTGCAAAACGCTCGGTTTTATTATAAAATCATAGTGTATGAACTTCAAAAAATTCAAAGCGAAAAGGAATTTTAAAATGGCAAATTACATCATAAACGAAAAAGAACTCGAGTTCATCATAGAGTGTGAGGGTACCGCTATCGCAAAGATCAGCAAAATGGCGGGTGCCACCGACTCCTTTTGCGAGATAGAGGAAGGCGTCTGGCGCTGGACGAGAGTTACCGACGTTCCCACCGATACTATGAGAATGGAGCTCGATACCTGCTTTGCTCCCGAATACACGATGATCCCCGCGCTCAACTATAACGGCAACGGCTGGGGTGACAGCGTAGAATATACGGGCGACAGCATAAACGGTATGCCCTGGAAATATTCGTATCACAGAACGACCATTCCCTCGTGTACCTACACCGAGGGTAAGAAATATGCAACGGCACTTATGGCAGAGGCAGACGACGAAAACTCCTGCTCTCTCTATCGCCCCGAGGGTGCCGACTTTGAGCGTCACGCACTAATCTGGCCCGAGCAGGAAGGCCCCAAAGTGCTCTACCGCCACGTATGGCACACACACGACTATATGGGCAGTATCGAGCCCCGTTGCAAGTTCGTTGGTATAATTATGACCTTCCCCGTTCTCCGTCAGCGTCATCAGTGCAAGGATCTTCTTGATTTTGCATGGCGTTACTACGGACACGAGATGAACTGCGAGTTCACTCCGGAGCAGATGTGGACTCTCTCTATCGCGTTTATGAAATCACTCTGGACTCTCGAAAAGGACGGATTCGTCGCTTTCAACAGAGGACTTCAGTGGTATAAGGATCAGTGCTTCTACGCAAAGAGAGACGCGATAAAGTACGAGATAGGCTGGGTAGGACAGAGCGCGTCCGCTTCAAATGCGCTTCTTGAAAACTACTTGCGCACAAACGACAAGGACTCACTCGAAAAGGCGGAAATGTGCCTTGACGCTTGGTGCAAGTTCTCAAAGTTTGAGGGTACCGAAAAGGGCCTTCGCTACATAAAGTTCGACGGTGCTCCCGTTGACCAGACTCGTGACATTCCCTTTGACGCCTGCAACCTCGGACAAGGGGCGGCTCAGATGTTTGAGGCTTACGACCTTATGAAGAAGATCGGAAAAGACAAGCCCGAATATCTCGAATACGCGTACGACGTTTGCCGTTTCGCGCTCGCTAACCAAAAAGAAAGCGGAGAATACGCAAAGAGCTGGAACCGCGACGGAAGCGTAAAGCAGCAGGACGGTACGATAGGTTGTTTCCTCATCCCCGCTATGCTCGAAGCTTACAAGCGCACGAGCGACAAGGCGTACCTCGACAGCGCAGTACGTGCGTTTGACTGCTACTACAAGGAGCTTGCAGACTACGGCTTTACAACGGCGGGAGCTCTCGATACTTACTGTATAGACAAAGAATCCTCATCTCCCCTGCTCTCTGCTGCAATAGCTCTCTATGACGTTACGGGAGATAAGAAATACGTCAGCTGTGCCGAGGATATCGCATGGTATCTCTCAACCTGGATGATGCACTATACCGTTAAATATCCAGAGAACACCGTTCTCGGTGAGATAGGCTACGATACGCTCGGAGCGACCGCAGTTTCTACCGCGCACAACGCCATAGACCAGTACGCGCTCCACGACGTACTCTCATTCCTCCGTCTTTACGAGATAACGGGATACGTACAGTGGAAGGAGAGAGCTCTTGCATTCTTCTACGGAGCAAGCCAGCTCATATCCGACGGTACTCTCTGCATCGCGGGAAGAGTCAGACCCGCTGGCTCTCAGGACGAGGCTATCTTCCATACCCGTTGGGGACGCCCCGGACTCGCTCCCTTCAATCCTTCGCAGTGGCTCGTTATGTGGCCCTGCGCGTTCAGAATGGAGATACTCCGTTACTCTGACAATTGGGACGTGCTCAGAGGGGGTCTCGACTCTATCGAGGGCAAAATAAACTAAACAATATAAAAGCGTCAAAAAGGCGGAGAATGTCAAACATTCTCCGCCTTTTTTATTGATCACAAGTTCTATTTATTGTTTTTCCCGCATTTTACATTTTACGTTCAGCGTACTTATGCCGTGGGCTTACCCTCGACAAAGTTTTTTATCCACTCTATCGAGGGATTTTCTTTAAAATGTACAAGATCATACCTATAGTAAGCGCTTTCCTTTTCGTTATTAACAATAACTTCCATGCTAGTTACAACGTCTTCAAACGGTACAATTTTACCGTTTTGATTATAGTACGTTTCGGTGACTTTAACTTTGTTTTCTCCACACTCCAAGTAATATATAACTAAAACGCGAGTTGAACCGATTGATTCGTACTCTTCGGTAATTATTTTAACGTCAACGTCTTCTTTTTTTCCTGTCTCAACAATTGCAATATCGCTATATACCTCGTCATCGCTTGAAAAACGCCCATCTTCATCCAAGGTTCCAAACACCAAAAGAAAATCATTTTGTGAAAAAGGTTCGTTGGCATCATAATCAATTATCGGGTCTTTATATTTAAAATACACCGCCACCCGATTATCAACGATAAATGTTGCTTTGACTACCAAAATTTCAGACTGCTCACTATTTAATACCGGATTTTTATCGTATAACTCAAGATCCGGTAGAACGTATTTAGGTTTGCTATTCGAGTTAGCCTCTCTTCGGGCTAAAAGTAATAAATATTTTTTAGGCCAGTCATTGTTCATGACCATACTTTTGATCTCATCCCAGGTTTCCGGGAGGTCATATACCTTATAATTTGGTCCCGGTCCTCTACATGCTGCGTTATATGCTTTTTCATAGTCAACGCTCGGATCATATCCGATGAGATTGAGAACGTACGTTCCGTCCTCGCGTCGTACCGCTTGACCGGATAGCTTTTCAATAGGATCAACTACACTGCCGCTATCAACGCTCGTGTCGGCGGTATCTATTGTAGAGTCATCCGTTATCTCTGCCGAACATCCTATCAGCACTACTATTGCCAAAATGCACATCAGTATTATCGCTATTTTCTTTTTCATTGTTGATCCTCCTCAGGTATTTATTTTTGATACAGACAAAAACAGCGCACAAACCCGACATCAACTGCGGCTTGTGCGCTTCACATGCTGTATTGTAGTTTTTCTCCCGACAAGAGAGTGCATGGTAACAGCACAACGCCGCGCGGCGTCGATATGATTGTCTTGTTTACCATATTTCATCCCTCCCTTGTATTTCTACTTGCATTTTACCATTTATTAGATTTTTTGTCAACGCTTTTTGTGCAAAGCAGGGCAAATGCACAAAAGCTATAAAAAAAGAAAGCGCCGCTGTGGGCTGCGCGCCCACGCCCCGCGACCTTTTCCAAAAAGGTCGATCAAAACTTTTATTAAAAATTAAAACATACCCCCTGAGTAATCGTGCAAAAAGAGGAACCTTCTAAAAGGTTCCTCTTTTTAAAATTCTTTCTTTAAGATTCCTTTACGATATACTCGTCGATCACAAACTCGGAGCACATATCCATAGGTTTAAATCTGATATAAAAAGATATATTTCTCGTTACCTTAAAGGTTTCTCCCGGTTTATATACGGTATTAGACCAGAGGGAAGTCGTCCAACCACAGTAAGCGTATCCCTCACGGATATAAGGATAATCGGGAACGGTTATTTCGCTTCCCTTTTTCACTATCATCACAGTGTCGCCGAATTTAACGACACACTCGTCGTTTTCGGGATTGGGAAGGTCGGAAACTCTGATATAAACAGAAGAGATCGAACGTACCGTGCCCGCAGATCTATACGCGATGATATAGAAGACGTTGAGCGCTCCGTTGCTCATATCGAGTTTTGAAACGTCGACCTCGTAAATAGCCTCGGTGGATGAGGACATTGCCTTTTGTCCGAGTTTGGTGCTTCCGTTAAGGTACACGTCGACCTTGGCAACTGTGGAATGAGTGGTAGATATACGAAGACGTATCTTTCCCGTCGCGTTGCTATTCAACATATAGTCTGCGCAAACGCCGTACACCGTCTGTTTGTCTTTTTCAAGATCCACTCCGTCGTAGCTGACGGAGGTATATATCTTTTCGCTTCGCGTGTTTCCGCTCGCGTCTATATTAGCGTCTATCTTGGCAAAATTCGTATCAAGCCAATTCAGTCGTTTTTTCAGCCAATCCTTCATAAAGACGTAGTCCTCTGCAGGAGTAAAACTGTGACCGTTGTTAACGTTGGGGCGGTTGACCCTCAGATATCTGACACCGTCAAACTCGTATCCCCTCTGTGCTTCCTCTGCTATATAAGCGTAATAAATATCGAACGTCTGCAAGAATACGTCGTTAAGCTCGCGAAGCTCATACCAGCGCTCCTGACAACGTGAAGTAAACCAGGGGTCCCCAAATATCTCGAGCCACCAAGCGTTGTTTCTGTCCTCAAGCCAGTAGTTAGGCTCAGCCCATTTCTCAGGCACCGTCATTACGCTTCCCATCGTCTGATCGAAGTCCCAACAGGGTCCCCAAACGATCTTGCCGTTTTCTATATAGAAGAACAGAGAGCGGTTGCTGAATTCGTTGTTCAAGAAGAAATTCCATACCAACCAATAATCGACCATAGAATCAACGTCAACGTACTCGCTGTAATGCTTTCCCTTGTCGTTGTAGAAGGTCGGAGAAAACAGGGCGTCCTCAAAATCCTTTATCAGCGTCCTTACGTAATTGAGCATATATTCGTTGGTAAGCCGCGAGGGACTGTCTACCGATATCGGCACCTTGTGCTCCGTGTACCAGTTGACCGTCTCCGATCCCATAGCTCCCTGACAAGACTCGATCAAATACCCCGAGGTAAGATCAAGGTCGTCAACGTCGTAATAGCCTGACAGGTCAACGCTGAGAGTTGACGACGAATATTTGAAGCTGAACTTCTGAGTAGTGATCCAGGAGAGATTCTCCTCCATCTGAGTTGAAAGTGCGAGCGTCTTTTCCTGGCTGAATCCGTGGTCAGAGGCGTAATTCTCCGCCATATCCTCGGCAAAATCCTCCCAGCTGAATATCTCGAGTCTGTCTTCAGCTACTCTGATAGATTCTGCGAGGAGATACGCTCCGCGATACTGTCCGTTGTAATATACGTTTACCCACTGTGAATCAACGTGAGTCAGTCCCATCATAGCGGAATAATCGTACGCCGCCTTGTTTCTCTGATAGCTGGGGTCTCTCCAGCTGTTTATGAGCACCCAGTGTCTGCTCTCGCCCATTCCGAGAACGTCTGCCTTTTCATCCAGCTTTATCTTGTAGGAATATTTGAGCTTTTCCTTCATATCAGCGATATTGTAGCTCATATTTCCACGGCATCTGATGAGCGCGCTACCGCCGTCAGAGTCCGTGTAGTTGCTCGTATATACGGAGTATCTGTCGTTGTTTTCTATTCTGACGTTACACTGCGTGTAAACGGTCTTACTCGTTACCTGAAAATTGTTTTCGGTAGTTATATATACTGACGGTATTTCCTCGTCCTCGTAGCTTATCGAATCGGGATCCACGCTCTCCTCAGGATATACCTGTGCTTGCGAATCGTCAGTTACGGTACTCGTGTCCGTACTGTCTATGCCCGCGTTGTCCGTTATACTCTTGCAGGACGGCAAAAGACACGCCGCAACGAGCAATAGGCATATAGCAGAGCTTATCTTTCTTTTCATATACTTACTCCTCTTTTAGTGATATATCCATCAGTGAAAAGATATCGGTTCGTTTCCATCTGATATAGAATGACATATTTTTGCTTGCCGTTATAGTGTCGCCGGGCGCGTAGAGCTTGTCGCCTCCGCTCGTCCAACCGCACTTAACGAATCCCGCTCTCTTTTCCGTAATATCGGGGAAAGTGATCTCCGTGCCCTTTTTGACTACTATCTTCTCGTCTCCGAACTCAATGACACATTCGTCAGCGTCGGGCACGTCGAGAGAGGATACGCGGATGAGCACGGACGTGGTAAGGGGATTTGAATACGTGCAGAGATAAATTACGTTAACTGCCCCCTCCGTCATATCGAGCTTTGCCGTATCAATATAGAAATGCACCGTCTCTTTACTGTTTACACGTTGCGTGCCGAGCACGGTCTTGCCGTTGAGATAAGTGCCGATAGAAACCGTCTCGTTGAACTTTGAGGTGACGCTGAGCTTTATCTTTCCGCTCGTATCGGGATGGATAACGTAGTCGGAAGCGGTACCGTAAACCGTCAGGGTATCGTTTTGCAGTCCTTTTCCCTCAAGCGACACGGAAACGGAAAATTTATCGCTACGGATATAGCCGCTTGAATCTACGTTAGCGTCTATTTTGGCAAAATTCTCGTCTATCCACTCCACTCTGTTCCTGAGCCACTTGCGTATAAGCTCGTAGTCCTCGGTCGGAGTGAGGCTGTGACCGTTGTTGGCGTTGGGTTGTCTTATCGTATAGTATCTGACGCCGTTGCGCTCGTAGCACTTCTCGGCTTCCGCTCCTATATAGTCAAAGTATACGTCTACCGACGATATCAAATCATCCGTAAGCTCTCGCAGGTCGTACCAGCGTTCCTGGCAAAGAGAGGTGAACCACGGGTCTCCGAATATTTCCTTGAACCACGCGTTCTTTCTGTCGTGTACCCAATAGTCGCCCTTTGCGTCTGCCGTAGCGACGGTGGTTACGTTTCCGATAGTCTGGTCAAAATCCCAAATGGGACCGAATACTATCTTTCCGTCCTCTATGTAATAGTAAAGCGAACGCGCACCGAACTCGTTGTTGCAGAACATATTCCACACCATCCAATAATCAACGAGTGAATCAACGTCCAGATAATCACTGTAATGCTTACCCTTGCTATTAAAGAAGGTGGGAGAGAACAGGGCGTCCTCAAAATCCTGTATGAGCGTCTTTACATACTCGTACATCTTCTTGTTTGTGTGGAGCATATACGGCGAGTCAAGCACGACGGGGACGTCCTTGTCCGTGCGCCATTTTGAACCGTCCGTATCCATTCCCGAGCAATATTCAATGAGGTATCCCGAGGTAAGATCAAGGTCGTCCACGTCGTAATAACGGCTAAAGTCAATTATCTTGCGCTTTCCGTCGAGCTTTACGCTCAGCTGCTGCGTCGTTATCCAGCCAAGGTCCTTCTTCATCGCTTGTTCAAGCTCGTAAGTAACCACGCTGTCAAGGCCGTAGTCGTCTGCATACGCGTCTGCAATATCTTCGGCAAAGTCCTCCCAGTTAAACGTCTCAACTCTGTCCTCTGCTATTCTGATACTCTCGGTCATAAGATAAAGACCGCGGTATTCACCGTTGTAGTAGACCGTCACCCACTGCGAATCGGTATGAGCAAGTCCGAGTGCCGCCGCCATATCGTAGGCGAGCTTGTGTCTGAGATTGCTCGTATCTCGCCAGTTGTTTATCAAATACCAATGTCTGCTCTCGCCCATTCCGAGAATATTTGCCTTTTCGCTGAGCTTGACCTTGTAGGAATATTTGTTTTTTGCTTTCATTTCGGGATTGTTATAGGTAGCGTTTCCGCGGCATCTTATCTCAGCCGCAGCACCGTCCTCATCCGAAAAGTCGTCACTAATATACGAGTAACGCTCACCGTATTCTATCCTGAACGTGCAGTCGGAGTATTTCTCCTTGCTCGTTACCTGAAAGTTATCCTTGGTGCTGATATAAACGGCAGGTATCTCCTCGTCGGGATATACGATATCCTCGTAGGATATCTCCTCGTCAAACGACGTTTGCGCATCGGTATCAGGGGAGTCCGTTTGCGACGTATCCTCATTCAAAATAGCCGCATTGCCGCAAGACAGCAAGGAAAAAGCCAGCGCCGCCGCAAGAAATCTCAATGCAATTTTTCTCATAATTCTCATAATGGAACTCCAAGCGATCAAGAAATATCAAAAACAATATAAAAAAACGAAACCGGACGGCAAACCTCTTCCGAAAAAGTATTTTTTTCAGAAAAAATCTCCGTCCGGCTTTGCCGTATCTTTAAAAATTCAAATCAATATGTCTGACAGAGCTCTTTTTCGTGGTGTATCTGAAAAGACCAAAGTTCTCTGTTATTCAACGGTAACCGACTTTGCGAGATTTCTCGGTTTGTCAACGTCGCATCCTCGCTCGGTAGCAACGTAATAAGCAACGAGCTGCAATACCGTTGCCGCAGGAAGAATTGAAAATACCTCTTCCGTCTCGGGGATGACGAAGCTGTCCGCACATTCACCAAGAGCCCCGCGTGCTCCTTCTCTGCACACACCGTAAACTACGGCGCCTCTTGCCTTGACCTCTTTTATGTTTGAAAGCGTCTTTTCATAAAGAGAGCTGACGGTAGAAATTGCAATAACGGGTGTACCGTCGGTAATAAGGGATATCGTGCCGTGCTTGAGTTCTCCCGCTGCATAAGCCTCGGAATGAATGTAGGATATCTCCTTGAGCTTGAGCGATCCCTCCATTGCGAGAGCATAGTCGATACCTCTGCCGATAAAGAAGAGGTCTGTCGAGTCGATATACGCAAGAGACGACTTTCTTATCTTTTCAGCCTCTGCTATGACCTCGGCTACTGCCGCAGGAATTCTATATAGAAGCTCGGAAGAAAGCTCTTTCGCTCTCTCTGCCGTAATATTGTTTCTCAAATTAGCCGCCGCAACACTAAGCAACGCCAAAAGTGCGACCTGAACGGTATAAGCCTTCGTGCTCGCTACCGCGATCTCGGGACCTGCCCAGGTATAAAGAACGTTATCAGCCTCGCGTGCAATAGACGAGCCCATTACGTTTACGATAGCGAGGGTATGCGCGCCCTTTTCCTTTGACATTCTGAGAGCCGCTAGGGAGTCGGCGGTCTCACCCGACTGGGATATGATAACGACAAGGTCACCTGAATCTATGAGAGGATCGCTGTATCTGAATTCGCTTGCGATCTCAACGCTCGTGCTTATTCTGCAAAGTCCCTCAAAGAACATCTTTGCGGCAAGACCTGCGTGCATAGCGGTACCGCACGCAACGATGTGTATCCTCTTTATCTCTTTGAACATTTCAAGGTCAACGTTCTCAGCGTCAAAGCAAGGGAGTCCGTCCTTGATACGAGGTGATATCGTCTTCTTGATAGCCTCGGGCTCCTCGTTTATCTCTTTTATCATAAAGTGAGGGTAACCGCCGCGCTCTGCCGCCTCAACGTCCCAGTGCGCCGTATTTACCGCCTTCTTTATCTCTTTGTCTTCTGCGTCGTAGATAGTTATATTTTTCTTTTCAACTATCGCTATCTCACCCTCGGTGATCTGATAGTAATCTCTTGTATGGCGAAGGATAGCCGTAATATCAGAGGCAACGTAGTTTTCCGTTTTGCCCTTTCCGATTATGAGGGGGGAATCCTTTTTGGTTGCCCAGATGCGAGTGGGATCATCCGCAAAAAGAACCGCAAACGCGTACGCGCCCTTTATCTCGGACAGAGTCTTTCTGATCGCCTTTTTCTTGTCAAAGCCGCAAAGCTCGTAATTTTTGTCAAGGAGAAGTGCCGCAACCTCGGTGTCAGTCTCACTCTTGAAAACGCTGCCGCCCGCAACAAGCTCCTTTTTGAGCTCAACGTAATTTTCAATGATACCATTGTGGACTATCATCAGTCTGTCGGTGCCGTGAGGGTGGGAATTCGTATCGGAGGGCGCTCCGTGCGTTGCCCATCTCGTATGGCCTATTCCACAATGTGAATTTGATAGTTCAGGGTGTCCCGTAAGCTTTTCCTCAACGTTTTTGAGTCTTCCCTGTGCCTTTACCGTAACGAGTACTCCGTCCTCGGTAAAAGCAGAAACTCCCGCGCTGTCGTAGCCTCTGTATTCAAGGGCGTAAAGTCCCTCAACGAGTCTCTTGGTGGAAATATCGTCTCCAATATATCCTATAATTCCGCACATAATATATCGCTTTATCTGCCTGACTGCGTAGCAGAAAGATCATCCTTTGTATTTTTTCCATCGGTCAGCTTTGTTTTGAGCTTACGCTCATATTTGGACTCACCGTACGGCAAGGCTGTGCCGCGGAGGTATCCGCCGAAATTTCGATAAACCTCCGACCTCGTCAACCGCATACGCGGCCTGGCGCTATCCAACGTGGGATTTAGCAGTCAAAAAATAAAGCAAGCGAACATATTAAAGATAACCATCGCTTGCTTAATATGGGATATCCGCAGGCGCGGATATCCCATTACCATTATATTAAATTTTGTTTTAAAAGTCAAGTGTATAGAGAATTATTTACACTTTATGGAAATCAATACGTACTAAGCAGAGACTCAAGCTCTCTTGCCGTATCCTTTACGATCTCAAGAGTAGAATCGTAGTCCTTTCCCTCTGCCATGACTCTTATCAGAGGCTCGGTTCCGGAGGGACGTATGAGCAATCTTCCGCTCTCTCCTATCTTCTCGCTCGTATCCTTGATCAGCTTCTTTACCTTGTGGTCGGTATAGAAGGCTACCTTTGCCTCGTTGGTCACCTTGATGTTGACCATTGCCTGCGGATATCTGACCATTACGCTCTTAAGCTCGGAGAGCTTTTTGCCGGAGCGGCGCATGTGAGAGAGAAGCTGTATAGAGGTAAGCTGACCGTCTCCGGTCGTAGAATAGTCCTTGAATATGATATGTCCCGACTGCTCGCCTCCGAAGTTATAACCGTTTAGAAGCATACGCTCAAGAACGTATCTGTCGCCTACCTTGGTAGCCTCAAAATCGAGTCCGTTCTCTTCGCAGAATTTACCGAATCCGAAGTTGGTCATAACGGTACCGACTACCGTATTTTTTGCGAGCTTTCCTCTTTCCTGCATATCTTTGGCGAGGATAGCCATTATCATATCTCCGTCGATAAAGTCACCCGTCTCGTCTATGCAAAGGAAGCGGTCGGCGTCTCCGTCGTAGGCGATACCTGCGTCAACTCCGTTTGCGAGAACGTAATCGCGCAGAGCCTCCATGTGCGTTGATCCGCATCCCTCGTTTATGTTATATCCATCGGGAGAATCAAAGAGGATATGAGCCTCAGCCCCCAGAGCATCAAAGAGCTTTGCAGCGCTGACACTTGCTGAGCCGTTTGCGCAGTCAACTGCTATCTTGAGTCCCTCAAGAGAGTGGGAGGTCGTTGAGCAAAGGTGCGTGACGTAGTCGTCTACGGCGTGATCTGCGTAGCTGAGCTTGCCTATTTCCTTGGCGTTTGCCACGTCTACCTTCGAGTCCTTGTCAAGAACGAGAGACTCTATCTTTTCCTCGAGAGTATCGGGGAGCTTGTATCCCTCCTCGGAGAATATCTTTATACCGTTGTATTCGCTCGGATTGTGAGACGCGCTGATCATAATTCCCGCATTCGCCTTGTATTTTCCGACAAGGTATGCAACGGCGGGAGTCGGAACGACTCCGAGATGTATAACGTCAGCGCCGACGGAACAAAGTCCCGCCTCGAGCGCACACGCAAGCATATTGGAGGAAAGACGCGTATCCATTCCTACTACGACCACGGGATGAGAGCGTCTGCCGCTTGAAAGCACGCTTGCCATAGCGCGTCCTATCTGCATTGCACGCTCGCAGGTCAAAAATTCGTTTGCTATTCCTCTGACTCCGTCAGTACCAAAAAGTCTGCCCATAATTCACCTCACGGTTATTTTTATATAAACGCTGCAATACAGGGACGAGATCGCCCCTGTATCGATATTTTATCTCTTTTTTACTATTTCGTCACCCTTGTGGATAGAATCACAGTCAACGTATCCGCGCACTCTGACAAGCGGATATATCGTTGTGTTCTTTCCGATCACGGAACCCGGACACAACACGGCGTTGCATCCTACCTCGACGCCGTCACCGAGTATTGCACCGAATTTGCGAAGAGAAGTTTCAACTCTCTCGCCATCGCAAAGCACGGTAACGTTCGTCTTATCACTCTTTACGTTAGAGGTAACGGAGCCTGCACCCATGTGCGAGCGGTGACCGAGTATCGAGTCGCCAACGTAGTTGTAGTGCGGCACCTGAACGTTGTCAAAAAGGATCGCGTTCTTGAGCTCACACGAATTGCCGACCACGCTGCCGCGTCCGACGATAACGCTGCCCCTGATAAATGCACAGTGTCGAACCTCGGCATCCTCACAAATGATGGTGGGGGCGTCAATGTATGCGCTCGGGAATACCTTTGCGCTCTTGGCGATCCACACGCCGTCCTTTACGCACTCGTATACGTTCGGATCAAGCGTCTGTCCGAGAGCGTAAACGAACTCCTTTATTTTGCCGAGCGCCTCCCAGGGATATTTAGTATCCTTGAGAAGGTCAGAAGCTATCGTTTTTGAAAGATCGAACAGCTGTTCGGTCGTTGCTATATTCATAATAATACCTTTGATACCTTTCCCAAACCGCCGTCCGCAGACCTCGGTTTTACGTATATCATTGTTATTTTACCACTAATTTATACGAATGTCAACTTTTATGATGCTTTTCAGTCTTTTTTGAGTACTTCTTTTTTGTGCCGTTCTTTTTCTTCTTCACGGCGGAAAAACCAAACTTGCCTATCTTTTTCCCAAGCTCAAAATATTCACCGTGCGCGTAAGCGGCAAGTCCCGCGCGTCCGATATCAAGCCTGTCGTTTGAGTCAAAGAGCGACTCGTCTACTCTGACGCCCACGATATCGGCGTAAAAAACGTCGTGAGTGCCCATCGGCTCGATCGCGCTGACCTTACATTCAATAGAAACGGGCGCCTCTCCGATAGAAACGCATCCGACGTTTTCACTCGGCTCCGCGCTGAGTCGGCACTCCTTGAACTTATCCTTTTTAGCTCCCGTGTACATACCGCAAAAATCCGCCGCCCAAACAAGCTCCGAGGAGGTGAGGTTGATGACGAATTCCCCGGTCTCCTTGATTATTTTATACGAGTGTCTTGACGGGCGAAGCGAAATATACGTCCGCGGAGGTATGGTATTGAGTATCCCCGTCCATCCGACCGTAACTATGTTTTTGCCTTCGCCGCTTCCGCAGGAAACCATAACGGGAGGTACGGGCGCGAGCAGAGCTCCGGGCTTCAGTGAGCGTTTAGCCATTTTTCTTGTCTCCGTTGCGCTGTAATTTTTCCTTGGTGCCGTCTTGCCTTTGAATATAAGTATTGTCAAGTATACCCGTCATCGACGCGCGCCACTCGAGTATATATTCCTCTCGCAGGCGTGCCTGCTCCGCTTTTTCCGCATCCGTCAGCTCCTGCTCGCGCGACTTGCGGGCGAGATAATTTATTCTGTCTATCTTTTCCTGTGTCATCATTTGCCTCCGTTTCGTATATCTTCCCTGCACCGCGCACAAAGAACGAACCCCTCCGCCTCAAGTCTATCTACCGAGGCGTCCGAGTATTGCTCGTACTTTTCGTCAAGCTCTCCGAGCAGTACACAGCCGTTTTTATGTATAATATAGGAATACGTGTCAAGCACGAGCGTCCGCGCCTGCCCCGTCGTATCCGCAGCACCGATATCAAGCGTACCGTGTGCAAACACCGCGCTCCAATACGCCGCGTCGTTCTTTGCACCGACTCCGAGCTTCTCTCCGTCGGTCGCGGCTATAACGTGTGAGATATCAGCCGTGACAAAGACCTCCGCCCCCGACCTTTCCCAATTATCGACCGTACTCGGCGCAGGGTGACCGTACGCGTTGTACGCCGAGCAGGAGATCACCGCATATTCGGCTGATACCGCCTCCACGAACTCCTCACCGCTCGCGTAAGCACTACCGTGATGTCCTACCTTCACGACGTCCGAGGTAACGTCGTAGTTTTCGCCAAGTATCCTCTGCTCTGCGGAAGATCCGCAATCTCCCATAAAGAGAAAGCGCCTCTCACCGTAACCGAGCATAACGACGGCACTATTATCGTTTTCATCCTCAAAGGCCACCTTTCCCGGCAGCAGCATCTTCACCTCTGCCTCACCGAGTGAAAACCCAACGCCGCGCTCTGCCCGCTCTACGCTGACGCCCTTTTCCTCCGTCAACGAGAGAAGCTCTGAAAAGTAAGAGCCGTCCGCTCCCTCCGAGTTCATATAGAGAGTGTCTACGGAAAATTCACCGAGCACAGCCGCGGCACCGCCTATATGGTCGGCGTGCGGATGCGTGATGACAAGCGCATTGATACGCTCGTATCCGAGAGCTCTGACGTACTCGCAGACCTTTCCCGAATGTTCCTCGTCAGCCGTATCTATCATAAGGGTATACTCACCGCCCACCTCGATAAAAGAGCAGTCCGACTGCCCGACGTCAAGATAATGAACGGTCAACAGTCCCTCTCCGCGATATACCTCCCCGCTCCGAGCGCACCCGAAAACGAAAAAAGGAAGAATAACTACGACAACGGACAAAAGAAAAGCTGTTAAACGGTGAGTTTTGCCTTTAAGAGTGATAAAAGCCCCATTCACCGCCAACACCTCCGCTTCTGATAATATCCTTTTTACAGTATACCACCGCACTTTCGTTTTGTAAACATTTTTTTATCTTTACAAAAACGAAACGCCGCACAGAAAGCGGACTTCTCATAAGGAAGTTAGATATTCCTTGTAGGGGTCGACGTCCTCGGCGACCCGTTATTGTAGGGGTCGACGTCCTCGGCGACCCGTTATTGTAGGTGTCGACATCCTTTTGAGAACCAGCCTAAGCGCACATTTTTTCTTTAATTGAATTGCGAGTGATAAAGAGAATAATAAAATCCTTTTTTCCTTATCAGCTCTTCGTGATCTCCCTGCTCTATGATAGTGCCGTCCTTAACCACGAGTATGACGTCCGCGTTTTGAATAGTTGAAAGTCGGTGCGCGATGATAAAGCAGGTCTTGTTCTCCATGAGTGCCGTCATCGCGTTCTGTATCTGCATCTCGGTGCGTGAGTCTACGTTTGACGTAGCCTCGTCAAGAATAAGCACGGGCGCTTTTGACAAAAAGGCGCGCGCGATCGTTATGAGCTGCTTCTGTCCCTTTGAGATATTTACTCCGTCATCCGAAAGCACGGTATCGTATCCGTCGGGCAAGCTCTCAATAAACTTATCTATCCTCGCAGCCCTTGCCGCCGCGTAGACCTCCTCGGGCTTTGCGTCTTCTCTGCCGTAAACTATATTGTCGTATATAGTACCGCAGAAAAGCCAAGTATCCTGAAGCACCATATTATAAGCAAGACGAAGATCGGTACGCTTAAGATCCTTTGCGGGTATTCCGTCAATGAGTATCTCTCCGCCTTTAATATCGTAAAAGCGCATAAGCAGATTGATGATAGTCGTCTTTCCGGCTCCCGTCGGCCCGACGATAGCGATCTTTTGACCTTTTTGCGCTTTTACCGAGACGTTTTTGAGTACAGTCTTTTCCTCGTTGTAGCCGAAGCTCACGTTTTTCAGCTCGACGTCCCCCTTGACTTGTCCGAGCTCTTTTGCATCGATCGGATCCGCCTTTTCCGGTTCCTCGTCGAGAATGGCAAAAACGCGCTCCGCTGCCGACAGTGCGGACTGTATCTCGTGGAGGATGTTGGAAAACTCGTTTATCGGCCCTGCAAACTTTCTCGAATATTGAACGAACTGCGCAACTCCTCCGAGCGTAATAAAGAAAGCGGAGGTGGCGAGTATCGTGCCGTTTTGTGAGAACATATAAAGGATGCCTCCGATGACCGCAACGAGCGTCAGCGAAAAGTTGTTGATAAAATTGATAGTCGGGAAAAGTAACGCGGCGTTGTATTCCGCCTTGTAATAGGCGTCCATCGCCTCTTCGTTTATTTCGTTAAAGCGAGCGGAAACGACCCCCTCCGTTCCGTACGCCGATATCGTCCTTGATCCCGTCAGCATCTCCTCGGCAAAGCCGTTGAGCTCTCCGTACTTCTTTGCTCGACGGCTGAACAAGGGGCGTACCTTTTTCGAGCGGTATCGCGTAAAAAGCAAGGAAGCGGGAACCGTCAGCGCAAAGATGAGTATCATTGGCCTTGATATCTGCCACATAAAAACAAGCGAGCCGACAACGGTATACAGGCTAGTCATTATCTGGATAAGGTCGTGAGAGAGGGTACTGTTTATCGTATCTATGTCGTAGGAGAGGTGGCTGATGATATCTCCCGTCGCGTGAGTATCGAAATAATTGACGGGCAAGGTCGTGAGCTTTTCAAACACCTGACGTCGCATCTTGTATATTATCCTCTGGCTCAAAGCTATCATAACGACCGAGAGAAGATAAGAGAGCAACGCGGAAACGACGTAACAGCCGAGCATATAGCCGACGTTCAACTTGACCGCATCAAAATCAACGCCGCCCGCAAGCTCGATAGCGTCTATCGCCGCACCCGAATATCTCGGGCCTAAAAGAGACAACTGATTCGCACCGAGCGTAAGGATAAGCGCAACGCTGAAAAGCGGCCATTGTGCTATGACGTATTTGCTTAATCTGAAAAACACCTTTTTGGGTCGTTTTGCCATTTTGCTCTTGTCACTCAAGGAAAGCACCTCCCATCTGGGAATCGCTTATTTCTTTATACTCGGCACAATTTTCGATCAGCTCCTCGTGTTTTCCGCAACCGATCACGCTGCCGTTTTCGATAACGAGAATAAGATCGCAGTTCTTGACCGAGCTTACTCTCTGCGCGACTGTAATAACGGTAGAGTCGGGAATATCCTCCGACAGCGCGCGACGCAGCTCGGCGTCCGTCTTGTAGTCAAGAGCGGAGGAGGAGTCGTCGAGAATAAGTATCTCGGGGTGCCCCGCAATAGCTCGCGCTATCAACAGACGCTGACGCTGACCGCCCGACAGATTCGTTCCACACGTCGTAACCGCGTAAGAATACCCGTCTCTAAAGGAGCTGATATACTCGTGCGCCTGTGCGGTCTTTGCCGCTTTGACGATATCCTCTTTTGATATATCGCGTCCGAATCTGACGTTCTCCTCTATCGTGTCCGCGTATATAAAATCGTTCTGGAATACCACTCCGAACATCGCGGCGAGCTTTTCTTTAGAATAAGAGCGCACGTCCCGGCCGTTTATGCGGATAACGCCCGAGTCAACGTCGTAAAAACGCATCAAAAGGCGCAATATCGTAGATTTTCCGCTTCCCGTAGCACCGATAATGCCGAGCGTTTCACCCTTTGAGAGCGAAAAAGATACGTTCTTTACGTTGTTCGTTTTTCCGAGATACGAAAAGCTGACGTCCTCAAAGGAAATATGCAGCGACTCGTCTCCCTTGCCATCATCACAAGCGACGACAAGCTCGTTCTTCTCCTCCATAACGCTCGAAATACGTTTGGCGGAGGCGGCACACTTGGTGTACATAACGAACATTCTCGATAGTGACATCATCGCCATTGAAATAAGCGTAAAATACTGCATAAACGCTATCACCGTAGTAGCAGAGGACGTTCCCTGCGATACGAAATAAGCGCTGAAAGCAACGACCGCAACAATGCCGACGTTCATAAGAAGCGTCATTATCGGATTTACTATTCCCATAATAACGCCCGCCTTCGTCTCCCTTTTGCGAAGCGCCGCGTTCGCCTTGTCGTATCTGGCGTTTTCGTAATCCACCTTTGAGAGTGCCTTTATCACTCTTATTCCCTGCGCATCCTCTCCCACGACTCTGACCATACCGTCCACCGCCGCGCCAACGTCGGAGTACAGCGGTACACCCATCCTCGATATCCCGTAAACCACGAAAAAGATCAGTGGAAGCGTCGCTATCATAACGAGCGCAAGCTTTCTGTCCATCAAAAGCGTAATGACCGAGCCTCCGAGAAGCAGAATGGGAGCTCTTATTCCCATACGCTGTATCATACCGACGAAGTTCTGCACGTTATAGGTGTCCGAGGTTATCCTCGCCTCAAGGGACGGAATGGTAAACGCATCAACGCTCCTTGAAGAAAGTTGTAACGTCCTTGAAAACAATTCCATTCTCATATTTTTAGAGAACATCATCGTAGTTTTTGCCGCCATTCTGTTAGCGGTGATATTTCCGACCGAGGCGATGACCGCACACATAGCCATGAGAACGCCGTATAGCAAAATGCTCTTTACGTCGTTTCTCGTTATTACGTTTTCAAGTATGTAGCTGAGAAGAAAAGGTATGATAAGCTCCGCCACGGTACCCACTACCTTTATGGTAGTGCCCAGCGCAATGCGCGAGCGCAGGGGCTTTAGAAATTCAAATATCCACTTCATTTGTTTTCCTCTTGACTTTCTATTATCTCTCTCGCCCTTGACTGCATACGACTCAAAACGGAATCGAATATCTCAAGCTCCTCTTTCGGTATCCCCTCTGACAAAAGTGCCATCCACTCCTCCGAGACCGCCTTTACCTCGGGAAAGACGGCAAGCATCTTTTCCGTCGGATAGACGGAGAATTGCCGTCTGTCCTCCGGCAACGCCTGCCTGTTTATATATCCTCTCTCTTGCAGATAATTGAGATTCCTCGCGACCGTGCTCTTGTTAACGCACAGGTCCTGCGCTATCTCGTCCTGCGAGCGTCCGGGCTGACGGCAAATACATAAAACGTAAGAATAATGACAGCTCTGCAACTCATCCCCCGATATCCTGCCGCATCTGTATATCGCCTGGGAACGACTGATATTGTTGAGCATTTTCATAAATTTTGACATTAGATCCCCTCCTCCGAGTAAAAGATCAGCGCAAATTTCTCCACGCGCAAGCAAAATAGTTGCACGCGCAACTATTTTAACAAATTCCCCACGTCAAGTCAACCCCTCCTCCTGTAAAAATACGCTCCCCCCCTCACTTCACACTACGATACTATGTCTCCGTTGACAATAACACGTTTATCGTGTAAGATCGTATATGAAGAAGATTATTTTAAAAAAAATTTATATCTCACAAGCAGAAGTACTGTTTATCGTACTCTGCACATGGTAAAATAGTCATAGAAACAAAAAAGAGACTCAAAGAGTCTCTTGAAAATAATAAAACGGGAGTTTGATTATGAAAAACATTTTTAGCAATTTCACTCACTGTTATCCATTGCAGAAAACTTTAAGATTTTCTTTGATCCCCCAAGGCAAAACAGAAGAAAACATTCAAAAATACGGACTTCTCGAAAACGACGAGTTAAAAGCTATGCTTTACCCCGAAGTAAAAAAAATATTTGACAAATATCACAAAGCATATATAGATGAAACGTTATCAACTTTTGTTTGTGATTTTGAAGAATTGTTTGATACGTTTGATCTCTATGTTAATAACAAATCAAAATATCAAAAAGCATACAAAGAAACCTCGGACAAGTATCAAAAAATGATTTCAGAGCACCTTAAAGGCTCGAAGCTTGCAAAATCAGAAGACAAATTCAAGGAATTAAACCCGAGTAATATAATCAAAAGTATCGTTTCTTCCACGAACAAAATTTCATTAACAGACGAAGAGATCTATGCTGTAAAGGCATTTGATAATTTCTCAACATATTTTAGCGGATACAGCGAAGTTCGCGAAAACATATATTCTACGAACATTGCCGGATCTGTGGCATACAGAATAATCTGCGATAATTTTCCTAAATTTTATTGGAACTGCAAAAAGTACAATTCAATACCCGATGACAAAAAATTAGAATTTAATAGTGAACTGAAGTCATTGACGTCTTTAGCGCTTGACGAAATATTCTCAAAAAATTATTTTATCAACACAATCACTCAGCAAGGATTGGAACTTTACAATACAATTATAGGCGGAAAAACCAATAATGAAACTAGTACAAAGGAAGTAGGTTTGAACGAACTGTGCAACCTATATCTAAAGGATCAAAAAATCAAATTTTCTCCTTTGTACAAACAAATTCTGTCAGATAGAGAAACCGCATCTTTTATTCCCACAGCTTACAAAAACGATATAGAGGTAAAAACGGATATCGTCACTTTGTGTGATTACATATCCGAATCCAACATTGACAGTTTGCGTTCCGCATTTCTGTCCGATAGCCTATGCCTTGATAAAATATACATTGACAAAAAGCAGTTACCCTTCCTTTCGCAGTTGCTCTTCGGGGGAGATTGGGGACGGATCGGCAAAGCTCTTGAAACACACACAGTCAACAACTCCGAAACCAAATCATCAAAAAAAGCAGAAAGCATCACAAGCAAGGAGCTGTTTAACTTATCTGATATAGTTTCATCGCTTGAGTCCGAAGATTATTCCGAAAACATTTTAGAAGATGCTTTCGCTGCATTTGAAGAAGCGTTCGCTTCGGTCGTTAAATATTACAATAGCGAAAAAGCATTTCTATCAGACAATTCCCGCATTGAATCTTTTGACAATATCAAATCAATTTTAGACGAAATACAAAAAGCAGAAAAAATCCTAAAGATATTCAATGCTCCCGATGATGTTGAAAAAGACGATTTGTTTTACTCTGTATTTGATGAGGAATATTCAAGATTTAGGAGCAACATCACAGTATATAACAAAGTAAGAAACTACGCTACCAAAAAGCCATACTCCCAAGAAAAATTCAAACTCAATTTTAACAATTATCAGCTTGCCACCGGATGGGATATCAACAAAGAAAAAGAATGTTCAACGTTCTTGTTGACAAGAAACGGCAAGTATTATCTCGGCGTTTTGAAGAACAGAACTATATTTGAAGCAAAAGACGACGATGGTAATATCACAGACGATTGTTTCTCAAAAATAATATACAAACAGATTCCCAACGCAGCAAAATATCTGAGCATAAAGCAGATAAAGCCGCAAAACCCTCCAGCTTCTATACTCAAACTCTTTGAAAAGGGCTGCGAATTAACAAAAGAAGACCTGTGCGCAAAAATAAATTACATAGTAAATGATTTTCTTCCCAATTATGCTCCAATTCACGACACCGACGGAAACCCCTATTTTAATTTTGAATTCAAAGCTACCGAGAACTATTCATCTTGGAAAGAATTTTGTGATTCCGTCGATAAACAAGCGTACAGTCTTTCCTTCAAACCGGTATCGGAAAAATCGATATTTTCTGCTATAGACGAAGGAAAACTGTTTTTATTTGAAATATACAGCAAGGATTTTTCCGAAAAATCCTTCGGAAAGCCTAACCTGCATACATTATATTTCCGAGAGCTTTTCTCAGAAGAAAACATCAAAGACCCCGTATTCAAACTAAACGGCGGCGCAGAATTGTTCTATAGACCTGCAAGCATCCGCAATCCTTTTGTGCATAAAAAGGGCTCTGTCCTGATAAACAAAAAAGATAAAAAAGGCAACGTCGTGGACGAAGCGTCGTATATGGCAGCTACGGAAGATGCAAATACCGATATGACAATAGAGGAACTAAAAAACAAGCATCCGTCCCTTCTGTTCAGATATGCTCCGCATGATATCACTAAAGACAAAAGATTCTCAACCCCCTCGTACAAATTTCATGTGCCGATAACTCTGAACAACGCAACAGATGTTAAGTATCCAAAATTCAACTCTGCGGTGCTTGATGCAATTAGCGAAAATACCGATGTTAATATAATCGGCATTGATCGAGGCGAACGCAATCTGCTGTATATCAGTGTCATTGATCAAAACGGAAACATTCTTGAGCAAAGATCCCTCAATAGCCTCAACGGTATCAACTACCACCAAAAACTCGCTATTATTGAAAAAAATCGTGACAACGAGAGGAAAAACTGGCACACCATAGAAAATATAAAAGAAACAAAAGAGGGGTATCTTTCTTTAGCCGTACACGAAATTTCAAGTCTTATGCTCAAGCACAATGCAATCATCGCTCTTGAAGATTTGAATTTCTCTTTCAAACACGGCAGGTTCCATATTGAAAAACAAGTATATCAAAAATTCGAAAAAATGCTGATAGACAAGCTCAACTATCTCGCAGACAAAAGCAAAACAAGAGAGGAAGGAGGCATAGCAAACGCTTATCAGCTTACAAATCAGTTTGAGAGCTTCCAAAAATTAGGCAAGCAAAGCGGATTTTTATTCTACGTCCCAGCGCGCTATACATCAAAAATTGACCCCGCAAGCGGTTTTGTAAATTTGTTTACCAACGACCATTTGAAGTATTCAAGCTGTGCCACTGCTGCCGATTTCATAAGCAAATTTGATTCTGTACGATACGTATCTGAATACGATTGCTTTGCATTCGATTTTGATTACTCGAAATTCAATTTGAAGAGTACCGACTACACTAACAAATGGACAGCTTACACCGTTGGAGATGATAGAGTAAACACCAAAATAGAAAACGGACATTATAAGCACGAACGGACCAACGTTACAAAGGAAATGGTCGACTTGTTCAACACCTACAACGTTGACATCAACCAAACAGATATGAAGCCGCAAATTCTTAAAATCGATCAAAAAGAATTTTGGAAAAAGCTCCTGTGGTTATTACGTTTGACTTTGTCTTTGCGCCATGAGGATGACAAGGACGATTTTATCCTCTCTCCAATTTGTGTTAATGGCAAATTCTACGATAGCAGAAATTTCGCAAATACTCCGGATGCAAAAATGCCAATTGACGCAGACGCTAACGGCGCATATCACATTGCACTCCAAGGTCTGAGATTGTTGGGACGAATATCAGATGGCAAAATAACAGCCGACGAATCAGGAAAGCAAAACTACAATTGGCTGAAATTTGCACAAACAAGAAACAGTTAAATATGGAAAATCCATTATATATTACCTCACTCAACGATTTTATTTTTTGTCCTGTCTCAATTTATTTTCATAACATAGACGGCGCTGCCGATATACTGACATTCCAAGATGAATATCAGTTAAACGGCAGTGCCGCCCATGAAAAAACTGACAACGGTGATTACTCTGATAAAAAAAGCGTGTTGCAAGCAATACCAATATATTGTCAAAAGTATGATTTGCTTGGAAAAATAGACGTTTTTGATACAGAAACTGGCATTTTAACAGAACGAAAAAAGAAAATTGACTTCATATATGACGGATATGTGTTTCAACTTTATGCGCAATATTTTTCTCTGAGTGAAATGGGATACAAGGTCAACGAAATCCGTCTATACAGTTATGACGACAACAAAACCTATAAAATACCTTTACCAAGTCAAAATGAAGAAATGTTTTTTAAATTTGAAAAAGTAATAAATGATATCAAAACTTTTTCGTTTGAAGAGTTTGTACAATCAAACATTCTTAAATGCAAAAAATGCATATACGAGCCTCTTTGTTCATTTTCAAAAAAGGAGGATTAACCTATGATCTCTGCTCCTGAATTTGACAAAAAACAAATTTTGTTTGTATTCTTTAAGGAAGGAGAAAAAATATCTTTTTCAAACGACAATCTCATCGTAAAAGACTGCGAAGGAAAAACGAAACTTCAGATAACATGCTATAGACTCTTTATTGTTTATGCAATAGGTCACTTTAGCGTCACCTCTGCCTTGATTCAAAATGCACAAAAATTCGGTTTTTTCATTGTGTTTATGACAAGCAATTTTCGTATTTATGATGTTATAGGTGCAAATAAAGACGGAAATACTCTCCTAAAGAAAAAACAATACACATATAATAGTTTAGACATAGCAAAGCATATTACAAAAAACAAAATATCCAATCAAGTTGTTTTGCTACAGTCCATTCGCAACAAAAGCGATGCTCAAAAAGAAGCTATAATAAAACTGAAGGAGTATTACTCGCAAATTGACAATACCACAGCACTCAATGAAATAATGGGGTACGAAGGTCTTGCCTCCAAAATTTATTTCAAAAATTATTTTAACAATATCGAATGGAAAGGACGCGAACCGAGGATAAAAAGAGACTACATAAACAGCACACTCGATACCGGTTATACACTATTGTTCTCTTTCGTAGATTCTTTACTTTTGATATTCGGTTTTGATACATACTGCGGGGTAATGCACAGGCAGTTTTATATGAGAAAATCTCTTGTGTGTGATATTGTAGAACCGTTTAGGTGTATAATAGACAAACAAACAAAAAAGAGTATCAATCTAAAGCAAATAAAAGATGCCGATTTTGTAGTGATAAATGGTCAGTATAAAATAAGCTATCAAAAATCTGCCGAGTATGCAAAAATACTTTTTTATCCTTTGATTGAACATAAAAACGATATATTCTTGTTCGTTAGAGACTATTATCGGTCTTTCATGAAGGATTCTGAGATATCAAAATATCCTATATTTGATATCTCAGATTAAATATATGGGTGTGGTATGATAATAATAAGTTATGACATTTCAGACGACAAAAAAAGAAATAAATTCTCAAAATACATAAAAAGATTTGGTCACAGACTACAATACTCCGTATACGAAATAGACAATAGTGATAAAATACTAAACAACATTATGACAGATATAAAAAACAAATTTGAAAAAACATTTGACCAATATGATAGTATTTATGTGTTCAAAATGAGTGAAACTTGCCGAATAGAGAAATTCGGGTATGCAAGAAACGAAAACGATGAGTTGATTATTATAAAATAACTTGCAAACATAAGTCTTAATATGTTATATTGTTCTTGTATAGGGGATTGTTATTCACTAAAACTCACTTTTTTGTTTATTATTCACTAATATACAAATTATTTATTGTGTATAAACACAACGCAAGGGATTAATAATCCCTTATAATTTCTACTATTGTAGATTGCGCCGTCGAGGAATACTATCTTTTTAGATTAATAATCCCTTATAATTTCTACTATTGTAGATACAGTCCTGACTTGTATCACTCGTATGATTAATAATCCCTTATAATTTCTACTATTGTAGATAAGAGAACAAGGACAAGAAAAGGAATATGATTAATAATCCCTTATAATTTCTACTATTGTAGATGAGTCAGTTAATCTCCCTGCGCTTGAAGATTAATAATCCCTTATAATTTCTATTGTAGATTCAAGAGTCTCTACATAGAGACTCTTTTGTTTGAGAGTAGTGTAGTTCTATATGTGACTAAAACAAAAAAAGTCTCTATATAGAGACTAAAACGGAAAGACGAGAAGTTTAGAGAACTCCTCGTCTTTTTTAGTATTACGTTTTAACCGACCGCGTCAGAGCGGTTTTTTCTTTATTCTGCCGTAGGCACGGGGGTATGCCTTTGGCGTTTGCGAGATCTTTTCTATCTCGATGATATATCTGTGCTGGATCTCGTCTCCGACGTTGAGCGGAAACTCGCAAACGCGGCAGAGCCTTCCGCCCAGCGTCTTGATAGCGTTTTCGGCTGCCGCAAGCTCCTCCTGCGCTCCTCTGCCCTTCATGGCAAAGAATCTGCCGCCTACCTTGACGTAGGGCAAGCACAGCTCACAGAGAATATCGAGAGAAGCGACCGCACGCGCGGTTGCCGCGTCGTATTTCTCTCTGTACTTTTCGTCATTTGCTCCGTCCTCTGCGCGCATTGAAATACACTTGACGTTGCATAGCTCCAGCTCCCTTGCCGTATCTGCAACGTAGTTTACCTTTTTCGCCGTTGAATCTATCGCGGTGATATGCACGTCGTCTCTGAAAATAGCAAGAGGAAGGCACGGAAAACCTCCGCCGCATCCCACGTCGATCACGTCCGCTCCCTCCGGAATAAGCTCCGAGAGAAACGCACAATCGCAAAAGTGCTTTCTCGCGATCCCGTCGTCGTCGGTGATGGCTGTGACGTTCATCTGTTCGTTTTTAGTCTGCATAATACGGCAGAGTCCCTCGAGCTTTGCCTCGGTATTGCCGTTTAAAAGATGCGACAAGCCGTTTTGCTCAAAGGCGAGCCCGTTTACACTCAAAAAATCCGCCATATCACAAAACCTCTTTAACTGCGCAAAGTATCTGCTCTATTGCCGCGTCGATATTCTCCGCGTCAAGCGAGCATCCTGCGGCACACGTGTGACCGCCTCCGCCGAATTTGGCGCAGATAGCGGAAACGTCCGCACCGTCGGGACGGCTGCGCATAGAAATGCGAAAGCTGCCGGGCGTTGAGTCCTTTTCCTTTATCGAGCAGCTCACGATCGAGCCGCGAAGCGAACGCGCGATATTTACCGCGTTCTCAAAATGCTGATTTTCTATTCCCGCCTTGGTCGCATTGTCAAGGGCGCTGACGACAAGCTTGCCGTCAAAATAGACGCGGAGGTTGTTGTATATTATCTTTTCCGCCTCTATCTGCTCGGGGCTCTTTGAGTCAAAGCACGCGAGATTGATATGTGCCGAGCGCACGCCCATCTCGATCAGGCGTGCCGCGCATCTGTGCGTTTTCGGCGTTGCGTTTGAATACTTAAAGCATCCCGTATCGGACGTGATGGAAAGATACAGCGCGTTTGCCGCCTCGATGGGCAGAGAAGCTATCCTGCCGCGACGTATCAGCTCATCCGCTATATCAAAAATTATCTCTCCGACCGCTGACGCATCGGTCACTCTCAGATAGTCCGCCATGACCTCTCCGCTGTCGTGGTGGTCTATCATCATCGTTATCTTATCCTTGTATCTCTCGTAATTTTCCCTGAGCTGATTGGGTGCGGCTACGTCTACCGTCACAACGGCATCGGCGCCTATCGCGTCCGCTTGCTCGGGCGAGTATACCTCCGTCGTTGCGAATTCTTTTAAATTCTCGGGAAATTTATCATCGGGATAAACTATATAGCACTTCTTTCCCATAAGGGACAAAATATGCGAAAGTCCCATACAAGAACCGAACGTGTCTCCGTCGGGGCTGGAATGCATCAGGAGCTTGAAGCTATCGTACGCCTCAAGTCTGTCGCACACCTCGCCGACGCTCAACTGTTTAAATTCCATTATTCTTCCTCTCCGCCGTCTTCCTCGTCGCTTATCGGTGCAAACTCGATATTGTTGAGCAGCTTTGCAATATGGGCGCCGTGCTCGATACTCTTGTCTTCACAGAAGGTAAGCTCGGGAGTCATACGGAGATTCAGTTTCTGCGAAAGCGATCTTCTCAAAAAACCGCCCGCGCTGATAAGTCCTTTTTTTACTTCCGCCTTATCTCCCATAATGGAAGAAAAGTATATTTTTGCAAATTTGAGGTCGGGGGTGACCTCTGCTGCCGTGATAGTTACCATAGCCGAAGAGACTCTGGGGTCTTTTATTTCTCTGACAGATTCACTGAGCGCCTGCATGACGGCGTCGTTGATCTTTCCCTGTCTGTATTTTGCCATAATGATCCTCTTTCTGCGCGGCGAGCGCATTTTTTCTTACACTTATTATACATTGTTTATGCGAAAATATCAATAGCGAGTTTACGCTCGCGCGTGCCTATACAGATAATTAAATCCTATTTTCCTCAAAATCAAATGATCTCGCTTCGTTTTGTGCATTATGCGTCTTTTTTGTTGACAATCGAGACTCACTTTGGTATATTTTTTATGTAATAATATTTTGGAGGTGTTCACGATGAAAAAGAAAACTCTCGTAGCGCTCTTACTTGCAGCGCTCATGATAATACCCTTTGGTATAATGGCAAGTATAGGAGCAAGCGCCGACACGGCTGCTTCCCTGCTCCCCACAGAGCCCAAGCTCACAAGCGACAAGGTCGTCTACTATTCCTACAACGGCTCTAACCCCTACGGTGCTACCAGCGACACAAACGACGGTCTCTCCCCCTCTACCGCAAAGTCGTCCTACGGTACTCTTACCGGTAACGGTGCGATCAAGCTCCTTGAAGAGATGGGCGGTACTATCGCCATCCCCGGAAAAGCCTACGGCGGTGTTGACGGATTCACCTTTGAAAAGCTCGGCGGTGCTGTCAGATTCACCGCTATCGACCCGACAACTAAGGTCGACTACACGGGCGTAGCTGAAACCGAAGACGGTAAAAACGGAAACCAGACGGGTATGTGGCTCTGGAAGGACCACTGCTCCGTTAACTTTGCAGGCGACTACATATTTGAGGATATAACCATTCTCCACCGTACCGCGAGCACAAAGATGGAGCTCGTAGTTTTGACGGGTGCTAACCTCGTTATCGGAAATAACGTTACCATAACCAAGATGAATATAGGCAGCTCGTTCGGCTCTGCTCCTTACGCGACCGCTACCGTAGTGGTTGAGGCAGGCGCTAATCTCTTCCTCCATTCCGTAGGCTTCTCCGATTACAAGGGCTCGGGAACTATCGTTCTTGACAAGGCTCTGCTCGACGACGGCAAGATAGAGCTGACCGCATTTGAGAATTTTGACGGAATCGTCCTCGACGAAAAGGGCAATCTCCTGCTCAACAACACCGTAAAGGAAGACGATACCACCGCCGCTGACGACACTACTGCGTCTGACGACACAACGAAGGGTGACGATACCACAAAGGCACCCACAACGACCAAGGCGCCTACGACGACCAAGGCTCCCACCACAACGAAAGCTCCTACGACGACACAGGCTAACGACACCGCCGAGGCTGCTTCATTCCCGATATGGCTCATCGCAGTAATAGCGGGTGCCGTTATCGTAGCGGTAGTCGTAATAATCGTGGTTGCAAAGAAGAAAAAACAGTAATCTGAATAAATAACCGCAAAAAAAGACTGTCTCACTTGAGACAGTCTTTTTGCTTGTCGGCGTAAGCCTTTATTCTTCCTCGGGTACGTATGCGAGCTTGAATACCGCTAACATAGCGTCGCGGTTGGTTATTCTGCCGTCGGAGTTGAGGTCGAACGTGTTATGATCGAATCCCCCATCAACGTTCTCGGAGATATCCCATCCCGAGAGATAACGAACCGCAAGCGCGATATCCGCATTGGTAGCGGCACCGTCACCGTCAATATCGGCGGTAATGAGCTTGTAAGTGATATATTTTTCACCGAGCGCGTATTCGTGCGCGGCCGATCCCTCGGGCACATACACGACGACACTCACCTGGGTAGGCGAGGGGTTGTAGAATACGGAGCTTCCGAACGTGATATCGGTGTCGGGGAGGATAATGACGGAGTTAGTATAGATGCTCTTGAATGCGTTTGACTTTATCGTAGTAACGCTTCTCGGAATGACTACCTTCTCGAGTCTGGTATAGGCAAACGATTCAGCACCGATAGAGGTCAGATTTTTGGAAAACGTGACCTCTCTGAGCTTGGAACATCCGTTGAACACACTATCCTCTATCACCGTAATACGATCGGGGATCACGATCTCGGTAATACCACAATTAGCGAACGCCATGCGTCCTATCGTTCTTAACGTTTCGGGCAACTCGATCGACGTAAGAGCCGAGCATATATAAAATGCGGAATCACCAATGCTCTCAAGATATTTCGGCAAAACGACACTCGCGAGCTTTGGACAATTAACGAATGCGCTACTGGGTATTGCAGTCAAGGTATCGGGGAGGATAACGCTGACGAGATATTTACATCCTGCGAAAGCATTGCTTCCGAGTGACTCAAATCCATAGTGAAGCTCTACGCTCACGATCCTCGTAGAGTTGAAAGCGTTTGCACCTATCTTTTTGAGCGTAACGGGGAAAGTGACGTTTTCAATGGAGGTGCTTGCAAATGCATTGTCGTTTATAGTAACGACGCCAAATGGGATACTGACGTTTTTAAGTGAAGTATCATTGGAAAACGCGTACTTTCCGATCGTATTTACAGTCGAGTTCAGCTCTACGGTATGGAGATTGTCACAGCGATAGAACGCATAATTGCCGATGCTCTCCACTCCGCCCGTTATCTTTACGCTCTGAATGGAAGCGCATCCCGCAAAGGCATACGAGCCTATCTTCGTAGCTTCAGCTCCGATAACGATATCGGTAAGCTCCTCGTCACCGAGATAAAGTCTGGTAATACGCTGAGAATACTGATAGAAGGGGGTAGAGCCTGATGAGAAATCAATATTGCACCACGCCGCAAGATCCTGAATGGTTACACTCCTCAGCATCGTGCCGTAAAATGCAGTTTCGCCAACGGAGCTGACAGACGAAGGAATGGTAATATGCTTCAGCGACGCACAATTGACGAACGCGTTGGCGGGGATGTGCGTAGTTCCATCAGGGATAACGAACTCCTCGCTGTTACCGTTTACCGTCAGTTTTTTGGAATTGTAGACGGGATTTGACATTTGGTTTTCAAACGTTATCCTCATCCAGTCGCTGAGATCGTCCACGATAACGTCAACGATGCGCGTGCAGTTCTGGAAAACGTAATTTTTTATTACGAGAGACTCGCCGACGTCAAAGCTGACACTCTCAAGCGAGGTGCAAGAGTTGAAGGCGTACATGTCTATGCTCGTCACCTTTGAAGATATACTGAAGCTCTCCAGAGAAACGTTCTTGTAAAAAGCGTGGCCTCCGATCTTCGTTACGTTTTCCATTCCGCTTATATCGGAGAGAGAATCGCAGTTTCCGAACATTCCGTAAACGATCTCGGTAACGCCCGAGCCGATATATGCGCTCTTTATATCTCTGCAGGTGTTGAATGCGTTGTCTTTTACAACGGTAACGTGCTCGCCTATCACGACGCGCTCAATGCCCTGTGTAAAGTTAAATGCATTTTGCGGAATCGTCGTAACGTTCTCGGGTATCACCAACTCGGTAAGAAGCTCCCCGTTTACGTATTTTTTGTGTTCCGTAGTAAGATTGCCGTTTCCATGCTCAACGATGTCTATCCAGCTATACACGCTCGTGATATGTATCTCTTCAAGCGCACTGCATCTTGCAAGAGAATACTGTCCGAGAGACTTAAATCCGCTCGGAAAGGATATCGAGGTTATCGTCGTGCTTCCGTAAAATGCGTACTTTCCGATATAAGTGACGTTTTCTCCTATTATGACCTTCTTTACGGGAATATCAAAGCTCATCCAGGGAGCAGTACTTACGCCAAGCGTTTGGGGGATAGAATAGTTGTACATCTCACCGGTTCCGTCGATAACGAGAGTACCCGCATCATCGAGAGCATAAGTGAGGTTCGCACCCGCCTTTCCGCTATATACGACAACTGGCTCGGAGATGATCTCACCGTTTTCATCCGTCGTCTGTGCGTATGCGCAAATTCCCAAGACCGAAACGGACAGTACGAGCACAGCTACTACCGTCCATATCTTAAAAAGTCGTCCAAAAAATATTGATCTCATTTTAAAAAATCCTCCGGGTTAAATTTCGCCAATTCAATTCATTTTACACTACACCGCCCTCTTTGTCAACAAAATATTCCCTGCCAAAAGAAGAAAAAAAGTACGTATGCGGTGTTACGCCGCATACGGACTTTCGTTATTCGTTTATCGTTTTAGGACTGTCGTTTTCGTCAAATCCCTTTGACTGAACGGTACACAAATGATGGTACTTTCCGCCCAAAGCCATAAGCTCGTCGTGCGTTCCGTCCTCAACTATGCGTCCGTGCTCAATGAGGAAGATACGGTCGCAGTTTTTGATGGTAGCCAGACGGTGAGCGATAACGAAGGACGTTCTGCCGAGCAGTAGTCGGTCGATTCCCTCTTTGAGCAGTTTTTCCGTCTTTGCGTCGATAGAGGAGGTAGCCTCGTCAAGAATTATGAGGGCGGGATCGCTTATCATAGTTCTTGCAAGAGCTATCAGCTGCTTTTGTCCCTCGGAGAGCGTGCCTCCGCGCTCGCTGACGACCGTCTCGTAGCCGTCGGGCATACTCTCGATAAATTCATCGGCACATACCGCACGGCACGCCGCGCGTATCTCCTCATCGGTAGCGTCGAGCTTTCCGTATCTGATATTATCGGCTATCGTACCCGAGAAAATGAAGCTGTCCTGCATCATAATTCCCATATTGGAGCGCAGGGAGCTGATCGTAATATCCTTGATGCTCCTACCGTCTATGAGTATCTCGCCGTCCGTCAAGTCGTAGAAACGGCTGATAAGGTTGACGATAGTCGATTTTCCGCTTCCCGTCTCACCGACAAGCGCTATGCTCTGCCCCGCCTTTACGTCAAAGCTGACGCGGTCAAGCACTCTTATGTCCTTTTCGTAACAGAAGGACACGTTCTTGAACGTAATATCCCCGCGCATTTTTTCAAGCGGCAGGGCTTTTTCCGAGTCGGTTATATCGACCTCCTCGTCAAGAAGCTGGAATATTCTCTCAAGGTACGAGAGAGTAGTAAGGAGATTGTTGTAGATATTCGCCAGGCTGACGACGGGCTGCCAGAAGCGGGAGGCATACGTACCCATAGCGATTATAACGCCGACCTCGGATACGGGAACGAACACTATCGCACCGCAGACGTAAACGCAGGAAATTACCCAGCGGCTGAGGTTGTTGGTTATCGGACCGAGGGTGTTGGTCAGATAAAGACGCTTGAACCACCAACGGCGGTATTCGCGATTGAGGCGCGAATAGATCTTGAGATTCTCCTCCTGACGTGCAAATATCTGGCTGACCTTTACTCCGTTTATATGCTCGCAGGTAAACGCCGTCAAGTTTGAGTTTTTGTTATTGAATATGAGATTTGCTCTCTTTTGCTTGCCCTTGAGATAGAATATTACACCAAAGAGGATCGGCAGACCACCGAGAATGACGAGAGCCAGACGCGGTGACATCGCAAACATAAAGATACCGATAAAGATCATATTAAGTAGATCCACTATCGCGGTTATCATACCGTTGGTGAGCATATCGGAGACGTTGTTTACGTAGTTTACGACGCGCACGAGTATCTTTCCGTGAGGTCTGGAGTCGTAGTAAGAAAAGGGCAGCTTTTGCAGATGCGAGAAGACGTCGCGTCTGATATCAAGTATCATGCTCTGACCTATCTTTGACATCATATAGCTCTTTATCGCGTTTATAATAGGTGAGCTTGCCGTCAGAACGATAGATATGATACCGAGCTTTATCAATAGCTGCATATCCGAGTTCGGTATTGCCTCGTCCATTGCCATCTGAAGCAACGTGGGGCTGAATAGTCCAAGCACCGCCGCAAGACACGCGAGCAGTAGTACTCCAAACATCCTCGGAGCGTAGGGCTTTACGTAGACGAGCGCACGTCCGAGCTTGGAAAAATCAAAGGAACGGTCGAGCTCTTCATCTATATCGTACTTGTTTCTTGCCATTAGCCCTCACCTCCCTCACCGACAAACTCGGGAAGTCCCGTCACGTTCTGAAGCTCACAAAGCTCTCTGTAATAGGCGTTGGTACGGGCGAGCGTTTCGTGAGTACCGATACTGAACTTGCCGTTTTCCATAATGAATATCATATCGGCGTCCTTTACGGAGCTGATCCTCTGCGCTATGATGATCTTCGTACATTCATAGGGTAGGTTTTTGAGTGAATTTTGTATATACGCCTCGGTGTCGGTATCGACAGCAGAGGTCGTATCGTCGAGAATAAGAACACTCGGCTCTGCGGCAAGAGCTCTGGCAAGAGCTATTCTCTGCTTTTGTCCTCCGCTGATACCTACGCCGCGCTCACCGATAATGGTGTCGTAGCCGTTTTCCATTCTCCTGATAAATCCGTCGGCTCCCGCGAGAGTCGCGTATTTCTGCACGTCCTCTTCGGACATATCCGTATTTGCAAAGGCGATATTTCCGTCAACTGTGTCCGAGAACAGAAATACGTCCTGCGCGGCTATCGCAACGGAGCGGTGTATATCGGCAAGCCGTCTGTTTCTCATATCAACGCCGCCGAGCTTTATCTCTCCGTCGTTCGGATCGTAGAAGCGCGCAAGCAAGGAGACGAGCGTCGTTTTTCCGCATCCCGTACGTCCCATAACGGCAACCGTCTGTCCCGAACTTATCTTGAAGCTCACGTCGTCCATTATCTTTTTCTTGCCGTCGTAAGAAAAGCTGACGGAGCAAAATTCTATATCTCCCTTTATCTTTCCGTCTTCTTTTACTGCGTTGTATCTGTCGCAGATAAGAGGTACGTCCTCCGTTATCTCTACGACCTTTTCAGCTGAAGTAAAGAAGCGCTGCATATCGTTTAAGAGGTTGGAGACGCTGTTCATGGGAGAAGACAGCGCCCAGGTAAGCGAGTTGAACATTGCAAGCTGACCGAGGGTTATCTCCTCGTTTATGACGAGCATTCCTCCGACGAGCAGAGTCACGCTTGTGAGTGAGCCCGAGAGAAAGTTGAGCGCGGGGACGACCTTTGACCAAGCGGCAGACGCCGCTACGTGCGCCTCGTAGTACTCTTTACTGCATTTCTCGAACTTTTCTTTTTCAAATTCTTCTCTGGTAAACGCCTTAACGACGCGATTTCCGTCTATATTTTCGGACGCTGCGATATTAAGGTGTGAGAGAGACTCACGGATGCGCTTGTACCTCTTTCTTACCGTTCTTGAATAAATAATAGAGACAGTAAGGATAAGAGGCAGAACGCAAAGCATTATGAGCGTCAGCTTTACGCTTACGTTCAAAAGGCAAACTACGGCACTGACGAATATGACTATCGTATCGACTATCTGATAGGTGTCCCATGCGACGAAATGGCGAAGATACTCAAGGTCTCCCGTAAGACGCGTGATCATATCGCCCGAGCGCATCTTGTCGAAATATTTGAGATCCTGATGCTGAATGTTTGAGAATATACTGTGACGTATATTCCAAAGCATATCCTGGCTTGCTTTTTCAAGCAAAAGGACTCGCAAAAATTGAACGCAGGAAATGACGAACTGAACAAGACACATAGAAAGAACGAGCGGAATTATCAACTCCGTCTCTCCCCCGCGTATGCCTCGGTCAACGACGATACCGAATATCTTCGGATTTACCCACACGAATCCCGCCGCGGTGGCAGAGATCAAAAGTCCGAGTATGGTTATCGCTCGTCTTCCCTTTAGTTTTTCCCAAACAAAATGCACATAAAACATAAAAAACCTCCGCATTTTCGTCTGTATTCATAATAAAGTCGCAATCACGATCGCATAAACGCCATTTTGGTTTGTGTTATTTTAACAATAAAACCGCAAAATTACAATAGATAACGGGAATTTTATGAAAATAATTTATTTATAGGTAAATTATTTGGTTTTTGGTAGCGAATGTTTAATTTCCTTGCCATTCTGTTTCTTCAAAAAAGAGCCGCCAAAGTCTGCACGGCACGCTCAGGGCAAAGAAGCTCGTAATGCTCGGCAAGATACCACACGGAGAGTGGCGGTGTATCCGAGAGTGAAAATTCAAGCGCAATATTCACCTCGCCTCCGCTCTCGCAAACGACCAGACAAAACTCGCCTCCGTCAGAGGATATATACGCCTCCGAGTCTGCCGCGTAACCGCCACAAGACAATATCCGACAAACCTGTAAAAGCGACGCAATATCCGAAAACGAAAAGACGCGCCTTTTCGTTTGTACGCTTCTCATAACATCTAACCTATCCTCACTCATACAAAATATCCTCCATACCGTTTTTGCGGCATACGAAAAGCCGCGATATTACAGTATAAGCATGCTCCGCGCGCATAGTGAGTGAGAGGGCGCTGAAAAAAACGAAAAAGCAAGAGCCGACGACTCTTGCTTTCCATTATTATATTATGACTTGAACACCCATTTCTGCTGAATGGAATAACTGAAAAAGAAAAGTATCGCGTCAACGGCAAGGCTCGCGAGAGTAAACGCCCAGCTCACCTCTGCAAAAAGTCCCGTCAGGATCCAAACGGCAGTTGAAGAAACGAGAAGCTGAAGCACGCACAAAACAGCGTATCTTACGCCCTGTTTGCCTGCATCGTTCTTTGCCTTGAACACGAAATTTTTATTCAGCGTAAAATTGAAGAGCGCGGAAACGGCTCTCGCTATCGCCTTTGCTCCAAAGGCAAAGCTGCTGCCGAAAACGACGTAAAAAAGCAGATTTGCAAGACCCTGGTCTAAAAGCATAGACGCAACGCCCGACAAAAAGAACTTGAATACTCCGGCAAAAAGCAGCTTGTATATCTTAAAGGAATCGACGAATGGTCTGAAATGAGACTCGCTGTTGTTGTTGATATATATAGTTTCTATCGGCTCTTCAACGATATTGTGTGAGCGTCTGACAGCGTATATGAGCATATTCGTTTCGTACTCAAATCTGTCTCCGTCAAGCGTAACGTACTCGTCGGCAAGCTCGCGGCTGATACCGCGCAGTCCCGTCTGCGTATCGCTTATGTGCTTTCCGTAGAGCAATTTAAAGGTAAAGGTAGTTATCTTGTTTCCCTTTCTGCTTCTTTCGGGAACGAAATCAAGATCGAAATTACGGCATCCGAGAATAAGCGAGGGCACGCTGACCGAGTCGAGCAGATCGCTGAGCTTTATTACGTCACCGACGGAATGTTGACCGTCCGAGTCGGCACAGATAACGCCGCGGTAACCTTCCTCTTCTCCGTATTTTTCATTCGCAAAGGCAAATCCGTCCTTGAGAGCTCTGCCCTTTCCCATATTTACTTCGTGTACGATAACGTCACACCCAAGCTCGCTCTCAAGCGTTTTGAATATATCCGTCTTTTCGGCTCTGCTGCCGTCGTTTATGACTATGATACGGCAAAATCCCGCCGCGCGCAGATCCTTTACGTAATCGATAAGCAACACGTCGGGATCAAGCGCGGGAATGAGAACTGCATTGTAATACATTATCCTATCCTCCCACTCTTTGCGTTTCACTTTCTTTTATTTTATCATCTGCGCATTAATTTTTCAAGTACGGCAAAAAACTTTTTCACCAAACTACTTTAATTTCACACGACGGTATAGTATAATATCCCTACACAACGCTTTAAAGAGGTAGAACCCATGGAAACGAAGATAAAAGCAGTCATATTCGACCTTGACGGCACGTTGCTCGATACTCTGACCGACCTTGCCGCTTCCGTCAACGCCGCTATGATACGCTACGGATATAAAGAACACTCAAAAGAGGCAATATGCTCGTTTGTCGGAAACGGAGTTGCAAAGCTGATCGAGCGTGCTCTGCCGGGAGGACGTGAATGTGCGGATTTTGACAACGTGCTTGAATATTTCAAGGCACACTACAAAGAGCACATGTACGACTCTACCGACGCCTACGACGGAATATACGGCACCCTCAAAGCTCTCAAAAAGGAGGGGTATAAGCTCGCCGTAGTTTCAAACAAATTCGACGCTGCCGTAAAGGAGCTGTGTCAAAGATATTTCTGTGAATACGTAGACGTTGCCATCGGAGAAAACGAAAGTGCGGGAATAAAGAAAAAGCCCGCCCCCGATACCGTCAACGCCGCTTTGGAGCTGCTCGGCATTTCAAGTGGCGAAGCTGTCTACGTCGGTGATTCGGACGTGGACGTGCACACCGCAGAAAATGCGGGAATGGAATGTATCTCGGTGCTATGGGGATTCAGAGATATTGAGTTTCTGAAAGGCGAGGGCGCGCGTCATTTTGCAAAGACCACCGACGAGCTTTTCGAGTTGATAGTAAATATGTAGATCCGGACAACCGGTTAAACCGGTGGTTTGCACATCCAAATACGATGCAACAACAGGCTGCATCCACAAAGAAACGCCTGACACTTTGATACCGCATTACAATTACCGGCAGCCGCTCACGTGCGGCTGCTTTTTTTGTAAATCAATAAAACATATCGTCAAAACCACTTGACATTTTGGCAAGTGCGCGATATAATATAATTGCTATTTATGATGACAGAGAAAGGAAAAAGACCATGGGAAAGGATTTAGGTTTGCGAATAACGGAAACGTTGCAAAAAAGAGGAATGACTCAAAAGGAGTTGGCATTGCGTATTGGAGTAACCGAAGCTGTTATCTCGAGATATATATCCGGAGACAGAGACCCTAAACCTGACGCTTTGGCAAATATCGCAACCGCACTCAATACCACGTCGGATTATTTGCTCGGCATTGAAAATGAAGAGTTTGATCACCCAAGAATTCGCCGTATGATTGCAAGAAATGCTTCAAAAATGACGGAAAAAGAAAGAAAAGAACTGATTGACGCATTATTTGGGGAGGAGTAATATTGGGAATTTCTTTATCACACGCACGATACGAAAAAATCAAACAGATAATCGTTGATCTCTTTGTTCAGTATAATATTCATTGTATTCCTGTCAGTGCATTTGAGGTAGCGTTGAAAATGGGTATTCCTGTCGTCCCCTACTCAGCAATCCCGGAAAGCAAACGCCATCTTCTTTTCAAGGAAAGCGAAGATGGCTTTGTGATAGAAAAGTACGAGGGAGAATGGTATATTTATTATAACGATCAAAAAGAATACGGAAGAATCAACAATACCATTATGCACGAAATCGGACATATTGTTTTAAACCACAGTGAAGATAGTGAGCTTGCCGAAAAAGAAGTAAAATTCTTCGCCAAGTACGCGCTTGCACCTCCGGTCCTTATCCACAAGCTTGGTCTCAAAAACGCATTTGAGGTTTACGCGAATTTTGATGTCAGCATTGAAGCGGCAGTCTATGCTTACGACTACTATCAAAAATGGCTGACTTTGGGTAGGAATGAGTATACCGATTATGAATTACGATTGCTTCGACTTTTTGACGAGGCAGTATAATAAATACCGAAAAAGGAGTGATGCCTCATGATCTACCGTAACATCAAGGGTTGCGCCAACAACGCTTGATGACTTCAAACAAATACACAGAAGGATATGCTAAAGCACGCCACTTAGATGCAAATATGAGTGTTTTAGCCTACCCTTACTTAACTATTGCCAAAAGGCAAAATCACATTACCTCGTTAAGAGGAGAAAGGTTAAAATACTTATGTCAAAAACAATAATTGACGACGGCTTTAACGCCGAACTCGTTTCAAATGCGTTCTTTGATGGCATTATGGAGATCCCAATTCTCGAAAAGCCCAAAGAAATCATTATTCCATCCGCACTCATTCCCTTCACGCAAATGAAGCGAAGTGCAACCAAAACAGAAGCTGTTCATTTTTACGAACACGATAAAAGGTTTTCCGACGTGCTTACTTGCACCAAGGAATTGCTCCCCGAACTCTCAAAGTTTTCCGCTGTCATATCTCCCGATTGCTCTCTATACCGAGATATGCCGTTGTGCTTGCAAATTGCAAACACGTATATGAACCGAGCAGTAGGACATTATCTGCAATCCAATGGATTATACGTCATTCCTAACGTTCGCTGGGGAGACGAACGCAGTTTTACGACTACGGAACTTCCGGAAAAATTCGCATTTCTCGGTGTGCCAAAAAACAGTATTGTTTCCATCGGCACATACGGTTGTATTCAAAGCCGAGAAAACAAGGAGTATTTCCGCAAAGGATTGTCGGCAATGCTTGACGAGCTTACACCGAAAGTTGTTCTTGTATACGGCGGTATGCCCGAGAGTATTTTCGGAGAATTCAAGAGTAGAACTGAATTTGTCAATTATCCCGACTGGACTTCTACGAAAAGAAGGAGGGCGGTATAATGGGCTCTGGTATTTCTGGTGGATATTCCAATACAAAAGGAGCATCTTCATCAAGCGAAGCTCTTGTAAAGCAGTTAGAGCAAAGCGGTGTGAAATTCTCAAAAACGGATATGGTGTTTGTCACCAAGGATAAAACGGGACAAGTTGTATGGCTTGAAAAAGGAAGTTCAAGTGCAGGACTAAAGCATATTCTTGATGGTGATGGAAAGACGCCGGGACACGCTGAGGATTTCCAACGTGCTTTTGGGATTTCTCGATCAGAAATTCCTGCACATATCGAAAAAGTTATCACAAACGGTACGGTGGTTAATAACCAACTAAAGCCGGTAAGAAACCGAATGGGGTATGAAAGAACATATTATTATAACGGAGAGTATTATGTCGTTACCGGAATAGGTTCCAACGGATACATCGTTTCTGCTTACCCTAAGCGTATGCGCAAATAAGGAGGATTTAAAATGATTAAAATAAAAATTATGACCGAATTTCTTCACAGCCCGATTTGGACTTACGAGGATGGCATTGTTACAGATGACCTTACATTAGTATCAGAAGACAAAGAATTGCAAGCGTTAAGTGAAAAAATCGAAGCTATGTTTTCGAGTTATTATGAATTTGACTCGCATGACCAAGCGTGCTGGTTTAATTCCGAACAAGAAAAAGCAGACAAAGAGATTATGCTTGATTTAATCACTCAGCTTATCTCTCGCCTGAACGAGATCAACGATGGCTCATTTGTAATTGAGGATTTAGAAACAGAACGATTAAAGCAATTATAAAAAGAACTCATATGAAAGAATTAGATGTAGTGCGAATGGTTCAAGAGTTCAAAGGGTTGCCGATATGCACATAAGGAATCATCGTCCACAAATACGACGATTCAATGTATGAAGTTGAGTTTTTTAGCAAAGACGGAAATACACTTGATGTAATCACCACACCCAAAAGTATAATCGAACTCTCCAAATCATACAAATAAAAAAACACCAAGAAACTACGCCAATAGCTTCTTGGTGCCCGTGATATGCTAAAGCACACCACTTAGATGCAGATATATTATATCACAAAATCGCAAAAATGCAACACATTTTTTATTTTTTTCAAAAAACGTGCAATTTTCAAATTCTGTATACAACACAATTTTGAGATTTGATTCATATACCAAAACCAAGACAACCGGATGAACCGGTAGCTTGAACAGCCAAATACGATGCAACAACAGGCTGCATCCACAAAGAAACGCCTGACACTTTGATACCGCATTAAAAAAACGGAAGCATACTTTTAGAAAGTATCTTCCGTTTTTATTTTATTTATCGCGCATTACGCGCAGCTTTGCGAGTATTGCTTCAAATTCGGCAGGCATATCGCACTCAAAACGCATCTGCTCGTTGCTTTTCGGATGGCGAAGAACAAGCTCTCTTGCATGCAGTACCTGTCCCGAGAGAAGACTTTTATTTTTCTTTTCAAAATCCGTATTGGGAGTACCGTACACCTCGTCTCCCATGAGTCTGTGACCGAGAGAAGCGAGATGGACTCGTATCTGATGAGTACGTCCCGTCTCAAGCACCAGCTCAAGATATGTAAACTGATAAAAGCGCTCAAGAACTCTGTAATGGGTAACGGCATCGCGCACGTGAGCGCTTGCATCGGCGTTTTTATATACTGCCATCCTCTTTCTGTCGGTGGGATGTCTGCCTATCGGCGCGTCGATAGTTCCCTCGTCCTCTTTGAAGTTGCCGACCGCTATCGCGCGGTAGACTCGCCTCGCTGAATGTTCCTTTATCTGCTCGGAAAGGTCGATATGCGCCGCGTCGTTTTTGGCGCAGACGATAAGACCGCTCGTGTCCTTGTCTATCCTATGAACGATACCGGGGCGCAACTCACCGCCAATGCCCGACAGAGAATCTCTGCAACGGTACATAAGGGCGTTGACAAGAGTACCCGACTCGTTTCCTGCCGCGGGGTGTACGACCATGCCCTTTGCCTTGTTCACGACGATGATATCGTCGTCCTCGTAGACTACGTCAAGCGGCAAGTCCTGCGCTTCAAGCTCGGTAAGGACGGGGTCGGCAAGCGTTACGCTTATCTCGTCTCCCACCTTTAGCTGATGCTTTTTTTGAGGGATGAGGGAATTGACTCTGACCTTTCCGTCTTCTATCTGTTTTGCCGCGTAGCTTCTGCTCATATCAAACTTCTGCGAAACGAAGCTGTCAAGTCTGCACGGCTCGTCCGTTTCAACGACCGTATACGTCAGTACGCGCTCACTCATCTTCATTCTCTCCCGACGCGTCCGCTGCGTCAGAGTTGCCGCTTTCCCCCGCTGCCTCTGCCGAGTCGGCGTCTGCGGGAGCGGCCACGGTCGACTCTGCATCGGCAAGCTCTTTCTTCGTCTTTTCCGTATCAAAGAAAAGCACGTATATAAACATCAGCGCAGCGCCTATGCAAACGAGCGAATCCGCAACGTTGAAACACGGAAAATCTATCGGAACAAAGTAAATAAAGTCAACGACGTATCCGAGAGCTACCCTGTCTATCATATTTCCGATACCGCCCGATACGATGAGCGAAAGCGTAATTCCGAGAAACAGGGGGATATTCTTTCTCTTGACTATCACAAGCGCCACGACGGCAATAATGACGACCGTACTCACAGACATAAAAAGCCATCTGTGCTCGTCAAGCATTCCGAAAGCCGCACCGTCGTTTGATATACATCTGATGTGAAAGACACCCTCCCATACCTTAAGGTCGGGGGATGCGTCTATCGCAAAATTTGCGCTGACCAGATATTTCGTTAGCTGGTCAAGACCAACTCCGAGCACTACTATCAAAGCGTAAATAAGTAATACCATTTCCGTTCCCTTTCATTATATTACTTGTGCCGTAAGTGAAAAGCCGATCGGAATTATGCGTTTCAGAGAGCACTCATCCGATCGGCTTTGCATTATAGAAACAGGATCTTAGTTCTTGCCGAGAACAGAGGCGCAACGCTCACATATAAATCCGTCGCCGTCCTTTATTCCCTTGGAAGTCGGATCGTAGCCA
>JAZQXE010000087.1:0-12190 GCA_045632705.1 Eubacteriales bacterium
GGAGCTTTATCTCTTCTTCGTCCGTCTTTATAGATTCAAGCTCGGCTCTCGTTGCCTCGTCGATCTTGTCAGAGCTGAGCCACTTGTTGAAATACTCTTGATGTGTCATCGAAAAACCTTTCTGCATGCCCCGAAATTGACCGCAACGCTTCGTGTCGTTCGCAATAAGCGGTCGGGTGCCCGTAATATTAGTATATCGTATTATATATTACTTGATTGATTATAAAAAATCAATATACTTTTCGGACTTTTTATTTAAAATTGCGGAGCAAATATTACGAATTTATTTTGCGAGTGCCTCGTCTATTGCGCGTGCGAGCTGATCGGGGCAGGAGGTGGGACGGAATCCGCACTTTATGCCCGCGAGTTTTTTCTGCGCTTCTCTTGCGTCCATTCCGACGACGAGTGCCGCTATACCCTGCGTATTGCCGTGGCATCCACCCGAAAAAGCGGCGGAGGTAATGATACCCTCGTCGTTTATCTCAAGCGATATTGCGCGTGAGCAGGTGCCCTGTGTCTTATACTGTATCTTCTTCATTTTGTTCCCTCTTTTACTGTGCGTCCGATATTATTCTGTATCCGGCCGCGAGGAATTCATTGAGCTCCTCTGCCGTGAGATTTCTCTGCGAGAGCAGTGCGAGCATATAAACGTAACGTGCCGTCTCTTTATCCTTTTCGGTTGGGGTGTCGGTGTCAAGACGTGTGATGACGGGGGAATCGAGATTGAGAGAAAGAGTTCTTTCTGCCATTGAAACGTCTCCCATTCCCTCGGGTGCCTGGGACTTGTACATCTTCATCATATCGTCAAAGCGACGCGTCTGCTCGTCGAGGGTAAGCACTGCCGCGAGGTCACGCTCGCCGAGATGCTCGCACTTTACCTTGAGCTTTTCGTCTTTTGCCGCTTCTCTGAAGAGTGCGGTGAGATTTTCTCTCTCTTCACCCTCGTCGCTCGACTTGAGCACGGAGGTGATATCGGAGTCTACGCGCTTGAACTTGACGTTTTCGTTTTCGCTCTCGAGCAGGGAAATGAACTGCGTGTCGATCATCTTGTCAAATACGGCACAGAGTATGCCCTCGCTCTCGAGAATGGAAACGTACTGCGCCTGAGCGGTCGTGTCGGTCGCGTAGTAGACGACGCCCGGCTGCTTGTCCTTTGACGCCTCGAGATACTCGTCCAGGGTCTTGCAGCTTCCGTCGGTGAGAGGGAGAAGGAGCGAGGCGCGGACTCTCTCGTAGAACTTCTTGTCGCAGAGCGCGGCGTATTCGGTAAAGAGCTTTATCGACTGCCAGAGCTTCTCGTAGTTTTCTCTGTCGGTATTGAACATACCGTTTATCTTGTCCGCCACCTTCTTTACGATGTGGGCGGATACCTTCTTGACGTAGCCGTTTGACTGCAGGTAGCTTCTCGATACGTTGAGGGGAAGCTGAGGACAGTCGAGCGCTCCGCGGAGCATGAGCATATACTCGGGGATGACTTCCTTTATGTTGTCGGCAACGAATACCTGATTGTAGTAGAGCTTTACTCTGCCCTCGAGATTGTCAAATTCGTGAGAGAGGTTGGGGAAGTAGAGTATTCCCTTAAAGTCGAGCGGGTAGTCTGCGTTTATGTGTATCCAGAACAGAGGCTCGCGCATATCGTCGAAGACCTTTTTGTAAAATTCCTTGTATTCCTCATCGGTACACTCGGACGCCTGCTTTTGCCAGAGGGGAGCGGTGTCGTTTATCTGTACGTTTTTGTGCTCGCACTCGCTCTCGCACTCGCATCCGTCGTCGGTAAAGAATATCGGCACGGGCATAAACGCGCAGTATTTTTCGATAGCGGAGCGAAGCGTATGAGCGTCGAGGTACTCCTCGCCCTCGTCGTTTATGTGAAGGATAACGTCCGTACCGCGCACCTCGCGCACGTCGGTGTCACTCATCTCGTATCCGCCCTGGTCGTCGCATACCCATTTGACCGTGTCTTGTGCGGTGTAGGAGCGCGTTATCAGCTCTATGGTGTCGCAAACCATAAAAGCACTGTAAAAGCCGAGACCAAAATGACCGATAATACCAGAGTCCGTGCTTTCCGCCTCGTATTTTTCTATAAATTCAAGCGCTCCCGAGAGGGCGATGTTTCCGATATATCTCTCGACCTCGTCTGCCGTCATACCGATACCGTTGTCACTGACGGTGATGGTGCGCGCCTCACGATCTACCGAGACGTCTATGCGGTAGTCTCCTTCGATATCCTTTACTTCTCCGAGAGAGGAAAGACGCTTGAGCTTGGTGCAGGCGTCAGCGGCGTTAGAAATTATTTCTCGGATGAATATCTCCTTGTCGGAGTAGAGCCACTTCTTTATTACGGGGAATATCTGTGCGCTTTCTACCGATATTCCGCCTTTTTTGATGTTTTCACTCATTTTTCTGACCTTCTTTTCTTATATTTCTATTGCGTTTTTCAAAATATTATTGTACAATGGAGGTACAATAATTACTGCAGAGGTGATTTTTATGTATCACTCACGGAAAAACTCCGTGCGCCTCGGCTCGTTCGCATTTGATATTGCATCAAAAGCATCACGTTCTTGCCGTGTGCAGTAATATTTTTTACGGGTGGCTTTTGCCACCCTTTTATTATACCACCCGCCGAGTGTATTTTTCAATAGTTTTGGAGTGAGCTTTTTTCACAAAAAGCGCTACGGTTTGAAAAATATCGGTTGCAGTCTTTATAAAAACGGATAAATACAGATTTTTTTATTTTTTTCTTGACTGTTGCGAAAATATTGTATATACTAAATTTGTATGCGCATAGGTCTCGGTGCTTTTTGCGTTTACACTAAATAGCCGATATCGACCGACTAAAACGTCGGGGAAGGAAAAGAAATGAACAGGATCAAACGCTCGCTTGTCTGCGCCGTCGCTTTCATTTTCGTTTCATTGCTTGTCGTCGGATGCTCCTCAAACGGAAAAGAGCAGGAAGTGCCCGACTACGATATAATTTCGGGTGTGTTCCACTCTCTCGGAGAGAGTGTGACGCTGAGCGTCAACGTGCCCGATACGCAGTTGCTCGCTTCGCTTTTGAGCTCGGGTATGCCCGTGCCCTCGGAGCAGAAGACGAGTGCGGTGATAAGCGGACATATATCTCCCTCCGAGCTTTTCTTCGGAATGAAGAGTGCCGAGGATTCTCCGACGCTCATAATAGACGGAGAACGTGTGACGGTGTCCGGCGAGGACGGTAGCGCTTATCTTTCACACGAGGATATAATTTCCTCCGACGCCTTGATAAAAGCACTGCGCCTTCTCTCTGCACTCAATAGCGTAGAAAAGCACGAGAGCACTCTGATGAAAAAGATAGCAGAGTTTGCCACCGTGACGAGTGCCGACGTGCCTGAGGGAACGAAGCGCACCTACACGCTCGGTTGCGAGGGTATGGCAAAGCTGCTTCTCGCGCTTGACGGAGCGGGAGAGCTTCCCGAGCTTTTAAAGTCGCTGAGAGGCGAGGGGGCGGATGAGGCGGCACTCGCTCAGAGCTTACGCGAGAGCGGATACGAGTCGGAGCTGAGAATGACGCTCGACCGCGCGGACGGAAGCCTTCTTTTAGCAGATATGACGCTCGCGGTAAACGGGATACGCTTTTCTCTCGTTTACGACGTTGCCAGTCAAAGTACGGATATCAGCTGCGAATACGTAAATACGGACGCAAGCTCGGATAGCTGCTCGATAATTTCCACGATCGCCAAAAACGGCCGCCGCGAGCTTACGCTCTCTGCAACGACCTGCAAGAGCGTCGAGGGCGTGTCCTACCAGAGAAAAGAAACGATCGTCTATTCCGTGGGGGATAGTGAGCTGCACCTCTCCTATACGGATACTCTGCCCGCGGCACGGGGCACCGAGCAGATCGTATATTCGTTGTCCCTGCGAACGTCGGGAGATACCGACGCGACTCTCTCTTACTCGTGCGAGACCTCGGCGGGAAAAGAAAAGCTGACGTTTGCTCTGAAAAAGAGCGATGACGCTTCGTACGGTGTCGTTAGCGTAAAGAAAAACGACGGCGAGGCTATGACGGTGACGGGACTTTTCAGCGTGAAGATGCAAAAGGAAAGCAAGCCTGACGGTTACACCGTCGTTGAGCCGATATACGACGACAAACAATTTGCAAACGATCTTCTCTATCAGCTGACGAGAGTGTTTTCTTATTAAAAACGGGAAGATCCCCGAAAATATCAATAACAAACAACCCCCGCGTTATGCGGAATATTAAAACTGCGAGGTAAATCATTTTATGGGAGATTTTGGATTAGAACAAATTTTGAGCCTGATAAGCGGTCTCGTTCTCTTCCTTTTCGGAATGAACGTAATGGGACAAGCTCTCGAAAAGAGTGCAGGTAACAGACTCAAGTCTATTCTCGGATCGATGACTTCAAACACCTTTAAGGGCTTTTTGCTTGGACTCGGTGTTACTGCTATAATCCAGTCGTCGTCAGCTACGACGGTCATGGTGGTCGGATTTGTAAACTCCGGTCTTATGACACTTCGTCAGTCTATCGGCGTTATTATGGGTGCAAACCTCGGTACGTCGGTAACGAGCTGGATACTTTCTCTGACGGGTATCGAGGGCGGTGCTTGGTATATTGAAATATTCAAGCCCTCGTCGTTCACCCCCGTGCTTGCTCTTATCGGTATCATACTTTATATGTTCCAGAAAAATCCGAAAAAGAAGGATATCGGTCTGATATTCCTCGGATTTGCCGTTCTTATGTTCGGTATGGAAATGATGAGCGACTCCGTATCCGGACTCAAGAACAATGCGGCGTTCGGCAGTATACTCACTATGTTCGAGAATCCCATACTCGGCGTTCTTGCGGGAACGATAGTGACTGCAATAGTGCAGTCCTCCTCCGCTTCCGTCGGTATTCTCCAGGCTCTCACGACCACGGGATCCATCACCTATCACGCGGCTGTTCCGATAATCATGGGACAGAATATCGGTACTTGCGTTTCCGCGATGATCTCTTCTATCGGAGCTTCAAAGAATGCACGCCGTGCGTCGATGGTACATCTTTCCTTTAACGTCATCGCGACCTTGATACTTCTCCCCATTTACTACGTCGTTACGGTAGTCGTGCCCGACCTTGCTATCATCAATGCGGCAGCCGATCCTCTCGGTATAGCGGTAGTTCATACGGGATTCAAGATAGCGGCGCTTCTCATCCTTATGCCCTGCTCCAGACTCCTTGAAAAGCTCGCGTGCGTTATTGTCAAGGACGACAAGAAGGACGAGGTGTCCCTGCTTGACGAGAGATTGCTCGCAACTCCCGCCGTTGCTGTTGAAAGATGCAAATCCGTAGCAAAGACGATGGCAGAGCTTTCCGTTTCTTCACTCAAAAAGTCCCTCGTGCTCCTTGACAATTATAACGAAAAGGACGCGCTCTCGATCAGAGAAGACGAGGACAAGGTAGATATGTACGAGGACAAGCTCGGTTCGTATCTGGTAAAGATATCCTCGCGAGAGCTTACCTCCCAGGACAGTGCTGAGGTAAACAAGCTTCTTCACATTATCGGTGATTTTGAGAGAATAAGCGACCACGCGCTCAATATCGTAGGCTCGGCAGAGGAGATACACGACAAGTCGATATCCTTCTCTCCCCAGGCAAAGAAGGAGCTGTCCGTCATGATAGGCGCAATAGAGGAGATACTCGATACTTCTCTTGTCGCATTCAGAGACGCCGACCATTCTGCCGCAGTAAGGGTAGAGCCGCTTGAGCAGGTAGTCGATCATCTGCGCGAGGAGCTGAAAAAGAAGCATATCGCGCGTTTGCAGAAAAACGAATGTACGATAGAGCTTGGATTCGTTCTCTCCGACCTTCTTACCAATCTCGAGAGAATAAGCGACCATTGCTCGAATATCGCGGGATGCATCATCGAGCTTGAGCATGAAGATCTTGACATTCACGAATATCTGCGCAACATCAAGACGGGTAACGACAAGGAGTTCAAGGACCTCTACGATCATTACCTTGCAAAATACGATCTGTAATTATAAAAGCTCCGAGGGACATGGCGTCTCCCGGAGCTTTGTTTTTTCTTCTTCAACCGATAAAAAACGACGGTATAGCCGAAAAAGCGGTTATTGCATTTTTTCGATGAAGTATGTTATAATATAACTGAAAAGAGCAACGATACAAGCAAAAGGAGAGTTTCGTATGTGCTGCGATATACTGAAAATAGATCCGTATCTTGAGCCTTACTCCTCAGATATACGGTTGCGCCGCGACAATTACGAGAAAAAGCGCGCGGAGCTGGCAGGCGAGTCCGAGTCGCTCATACCTTTGTCCGAGAGCTATAAATATTTCGGTATTCACCGTGAGGACGGCGGCTGGGTGTACAGAGAATGGGCACCCGCGGCAGACGCCGTGTATCTGACGGGAGACTTTTGCTCGTGGGATCTCTACGCGCACCCTATGACGCGGATCGGGGCAGGCGTGTTTGAGCTTCATCTCGCTGGAGAGGATTCGTTGCGGGTAGGCGAGAATATACAGACCGTCGTCGTTTGCGGGCAGGAAGTGCTCCGCCGTATTCCGTCCTACGCCACGCGCGTCGTGCAGGACCCCGAGACGTATCTCTGGTGTGCCGAGGTGGATGACGTTATCTCGGACGGCTTTGAGTGGACGGACGCTTCCTTTAAATCGCAAAAGACGCCCTTTATCTACGAGTGCCACATCGGTATGTCGGGGGAAGGGTACGAGGTAAACACCTACCGCGATTTTACGAAAAACGTCCTTCCGAGGATAAAGGCACTCGGATATAATACCATACAGATAATGGCGATAATGGAGCATCCCTACTACGGCTCGTTCGGGTATCAGGTCTCGAACTTCTTTGCCGCTTCCTCGCGATACGGCACCGCTCGAGAGCTGAAGGACCTGGTGAATACCGCACATAAAAAGGGGATCGCGGTACTGCTCGACGTCGTTCATTCCCACGCGGTAAAGAACACGAGCGAGGGACTGAATCTTTTTGACGGAACGGAATATCAGTATTTTCACGCGGGCGAGCGCGGTGAGCACCCCGCCTGGGGAACGAAGCTCTTTGACTATTCAAAGAACGAGGTGTTGCGTTTTCTGCTCTCAAATCTCGCCTTCTGGATGGACGTTTATCACTTCGACGGCTTCCGGTTTGACGGCGTGACCTCGATGCTTTACCACGATCACGGACTCGGCTCTGCGTTCACCGACTATTCGATGTATTTTTCGCTGAATACGGATACCGACGCCGTAGTTTACCTTCAGCTTGCAAACGAGCTTATACACGAAAAGAACCCTGCCGCGCTGACGATAGCCGAGGATATGTCGGGTATGCCCGGTATGTGTCTTCCGATCTCTGCCGGCGGTATCGGCTTTGACTACCGACTCAATATGGGATTGCCTGACTTGTGGATAAAGCTGATAAAGGAATACAAGGACGAGGATTGGGATATGTGGATGCTCTGGCACGAGCTTACCACGAGCCGTCCGAAAGAAAAGCGCATAGGATACGCCGAATCTCACGATCAGGCGCTTGTCGGGGACAAGACTATAATCTTCCGCCTGTGCGACGCCCAAATGTATCATTCCATGAGCATAGACAAAGAGAGTGCCGTGATAGACCGCGGTATTGCTCTGCACAAGATAATACGCCTTCTTTCTTCAACTCTTGCGGGAGAGGGATATCTCAACTTTATGGGTAACGAATTCGGCCACCCCGAATGGATAGATTTTCCGCGAGAGGGTAACGGTTACAGCTATCACTACTGTCGCAGACAGTGGAGTCTGGTCGACGACGATTCTCTCAGATATAAGGGGCTTGCGCTCTTTGACCGTGATATGATAGCGGCGGAAAAGAAGTATCGCATACTCACCTCGCAGACGACGAGCCGATGGATACACGACTCTGACAAGGTGCTGGTATATACCAAGGGCAAGGCGGCGTTTGCCGTCAATCTGCATCCGACCAACTCCTACGAGGGATATTTTATCGAGACGGGTGCGCTCGGAGGGTACAAGGTAATGCTGTCTACCGACGACGCCGTCTACGGCGGCTTTGACAGAGTGGATCGCCGATATATCTACGAGGCAAAGAAAATGCAGGACGGCAGGATCGGATTTCTCTGTTATCTACCCTCGCGTACGGGTATCGGATTTGTAAAAATATAAAACGAAAAAAAGAACGGTCGTTTCGCAGAAATGCGAAACGACCGTTTTCTTTTTTATTCGTGATATTTTCCCGTGCGGGCGTCGGATCAGTGCTCGTCGAGTGCCGAGGAGTAAGCTACGAGATTGAGTCCCGTTTCCTCAAGACCTTCACCGCTGTTCTGCGCGTAGGGGCAGACCGGCACGCCGTTAACCGTGAACATCATAGCAAATCCGATATCGCTGTTTTCAAGGAATCCCGTGCTTCCGGACTTTGCTATCTCTTGCTCGTTTGATACCGTGTCACCCGTTGAAACGAGAACGGACGAGAGGTGGAAGTACCAGGACTGAAGTCCCATACCGTGATCTATTGCGATATACTTTCCGAGGTAATCGTTTTCGCCTGCCGCAACGACTACGCCGTCGTTTTACTGCGAGCACGGAGCTGTTCGCCTTCATTTTGTACTGGATGAACTCGTTTCTGTACTTCGTTCCCGTTACCAGCTCCCAGTTACGTCCGTATGCCAGAGAGAAGTTGTAACCGTCGTTATAATAGCTGAAGAACTTCTGTGCCTTCCAGAGCTTTTCCTTTGCCGACTTGCTTGCCGTGTCCTTGAGAAGCTGCTTGAACGCGGACAGAGCCGAATCCGTTCTCAGAGCCGCTATGTCGGCTTCGGTAGCGTTACCCGTCTTTGTCTGTACGCTCGTTCTGTCCTTTACGTCGAGGTTGAGCGTGTATTTAGCGGCACCGTAGGTGATGTCGATGGTGTAGTTCATAAGAGAGCCCGACTGCGCATTGTCAACGAACGCACTCGCGGGAATTGCGATCAGAGCGGAGTAGCTTCCGTTTTCACCACAGAAGCTTACCTTTATCTCCTCGCCGTTATACTTGAGAGCGGGGGAGATAGAGAGGGATATCAGAGAGGGGTCTTTTACGTTAGTTGCGTTTATTACCGCTATCTGTCCTGCCTCTACCTTCGTAGCACCGAGGCTGAAATTAGCCTGAGCCTCTACGTTGGTGGTAAAGCTGTACGTTGCCTCACCGCAGTAGTCCTTGGCGTCGTCCGCCATCCATTTTGCCTCTATAACGAGCTTGTAAGTAGTAGCAGAGTTTACTGTCACGCTTGAAGATAGCGCGTTGAGTGCACCGTCGTATAGCACCGTATCGCCTTTGTAGAGCACTGCCTTCGTGTACGTAGGCTCGATGTCGAATGAGAGGGAGAAGGCACCGTCCAGCTCATAGGTAGCCTCCGAGCCTCCGACGGATACGGGAGCGGATACGAAGTTGCCGTCGTAGTCGCGGTACTTCCAAGTAAGCGAAGTTGCTTTTATCTCGTTGTTATACGCGTTTTTTAGTACGGGTGCTTTAGTGTTATAAAAGAGGCTGAGAGCACATTCCGTTCTGAAAAATTCAACGCATTTTTCCTTGCTTATTCCGTATGCGTTTCCGTTTTCATCCTCGTAGTAGGACGCGCCCGTCGTACTGAAATAGAAGCGGTAGAGCGACTCACCGTTTTCGCATATCGTCTTTACCGTGTACGCGGGGGTAGCTCGGATGACGTCGGTGAGCATACTAACCTTTGTCGAGCTTTCCATTATATTTTTGAATATTCCGATAACGCCCGAGGGGTCCTCTCCTTTATTGTAGGAATAGACCTTTTTGTCGGTATCGGTGATCTCGATAGACGTGATCTCCCTTTTTGCGTTTTCGTATTCATCGGCAGGGCCCGAAATGAAAGATCCTATCGCAATATAGGTGGGAATGAATAGCGCCACGAGGCACAAAATGACGGTCAGTATACTGACTGGATTTTTGTTTTTCATCGTTTTTCTCCCAAAAAAGAAATGTGTTTTGCCGTCGTTTTACGGCGTGTCGTCTTACACTTATATTATAAGTGCTCGAAGCGTGTAAAATCAATAGATATATTAATTTTTATTTTCCCCGATCTCGTTTATGTCGTATGGAGTCTTTTGATATACGAAATAATTGAGCCAGTTGTTAAAGAGCAGGTTTGAATGTGATTTCCAGGTATTCAAGGGCTGCTTTGAGGGGTCGTCGTCGGGGAAATAATTTTCGGGTATCTCAGGGGATATGCCTTTTTCAAGGTCACGCAGATACTCTTTTTTGAGCGTGTCCGACTCGTATTCGGAGTGTCCCGATACGAAGAACATACGGCAGTCCTTGGACGCCGCGATGTACACGCCCGACTTTTCTCCCATAGCGAGAATATCGAGCTTGCCCGTACATTCTATTTCCTCGGGCTTTACTCCCGTGTAGCGGGAGTGAGGTGCTAAGAAAACATCGTCAAATCCGCGCAGGAGCGGATGCTTGCGGTCAAGAGCGTAATGCTTGTAAACGCCCGACAACTTCTTTTCAAGGGGGAATTTGCGTATTCCGAAGTGGTAATGGAGTCCCGCCTGTGACGCCCAGCAGATGTGGAAGGTGGACTGGACGTTTGTCCTTGACCACGCCATTATACGACACAGCTCCTCCCAATAATCGACGTCCTCAAACTCGATCTTTTCAACGGGTGCGCCCGTAATTATCAGACCGTCGAATTTCTGGTCTTCCACCTCGTAAAAGGACTTGTAAAACGCCTTCATGTGCTCGTCCGAGGTGTTTTTTGAGGTGTGGGATACCGTGTGAAGAAGCGTAAGCTCAACTTGAAGGGGGGAGTTTGAGAGTATGCGGATGAGCTGCGTTTCGGTAGCTATCTTCGTCGGCATGAGATTGAGTATTGCGATACGCAGAGGACGTATGTCCTGCGTCAGCGCTCTGTCCTCGTCCATTACGAATATACGTTCTTGTTCGAGTGTTTCTTTTGCGGGCAGAGCTCCCGGTATCTTTATAGGCATAAGAACCTCCGTTTTAGCGTGTTATCGTTTGGCTTGAGGCGTCAGTCTACCGTGATGGTGTATTTCGTCGCGTAAGCCTCGTCGCACAGAGCGGCAAAGTCCACCTTCTTCTCTTGCTCGAGCACCTTTTCAAGCTCGGGCTGAGTGCGCGGGTGGCGGGGAGTAAAGACGGTACAACAGTCCTCGAAGGGAAGAGTTGAAGTTTCAAAGGTACCTATCTTTCTCGATATTTCTATTATTTCCTCTTTGTCAAGTCCGATGCAGGGACGGAAGACGGGTCTGTTTGCGCACGCGTCGGTTACGGTGAGTGCCGCCATCGTCTGACTTGCTACCTGACCGACACTCTCGCCCGTTATCAGAGCGGAGCATTTGTATTCCTCGGCACATCTGTCGGCAAGCGTCATCATAAATCTGCGCAGCAGCAACGTGAAGTAGTCCTCCTCGCAGTTTTTCATCAGCTCCTCCTGGATGTGAGTCAGAGAAATGACGTGAACGTGTATCTTTGACGCATATCCCGCGACTATTCTCGCCAGGTCAATGACCTTGTCTCTTGCGCGCTCGCTTGTGTAGGGGAAGGACTCGAAGTGCAGAGCTTCGATGATAACGCCTCGCTTTGCCATCATATATGCGGCAACGGGGCTGTCGATTCCTCCCGAGAGGAGAAGCAGCGCTCTGCCGTTTGAGCCGACGGGCATACCGCCCGCACCTCTCTGCTGGGAGGCGTGGACGTAGGCGTGCTGCTCGCGTACTTCTACGCGCACGCACACGTCGGGCTCTTTTACGTTTACTCTCATATTGGGAGCAACGGAAAGAAGCGCCCCGCCCACCTCTGCGCATATTTCGGGAGAAGTGTAGGCAAAACGCTTGTCCGAGCGCTTGGCTTCTACTTTAAAGGTCTTCTTTCCCTCAAATGAGGCAGGGATATATTCCTTTGCGGTGCGGATAATGTCATCCATATCCTTTTCGCACACGGCGGCGCGGTTGTATGCGGAGATGCCGAATACCTTTGATACGGCACCGTACATACCCTCAAAATCCGCCGAGTCGTCAAGCGGCTCGATGTAGACCGTTGACTGCATGTGCGTTATTTTGAAATTTCCGAATTTTTTTGCTTTTAGCTTGAGCTGCTTTGTGAGCAGTCCCTCAAAATATGAACGGTTAGCGCCCTTTAGCACTATTTCACCGTA
>JAZQXE010000088.1:0-8159 GCA_045632705.1 Eubacteriales bacterium
GTTTCTTTTTTGTTCCTCCTTGTTCAGATAAGGGCGTTTTTTCCCTGCCGCGTTGACGTCGTAGGAGAACAGGTCAAAGCGCGAAAATCCCATGCCTGAGAGCAGCTCTATGCTTCTTTGTCGCTCTTGCTCGGTGTTGTACCCCTCGATCAATGGGACGCGCAGCAGCACGTTCTCGGTGCCCGCGCGCTCTTTTAGAATTTTTAGGTTTGAGAGCAGGGTAGAAACGCTTTTTTGTGTGTAGCGCTCGTATATATCGGGATCCGTGTCCTTTACGTCTACGATAAAAGTATCAAAGAGTGCCGTTGCCGCTTTCACGTTTTCGCTCGGCACGCAGAGGCACGTTTCGGCGCAGAACTTCCAGCCGCTTGGTGCGAAGCTTTTGAATTCGGATATAAATCCTACGTTCAACAGCGGCTCCCCGCCGCCGAACGTTATACCGCCTCCGCTTGCCCTGAAATACAGATCGTCAATTTTGACTGTGTCGTACAGCTGAGCGGGAGTGTAGCTCCTGCCTGCCTTTGCCGAAAAGCACTGCGGATTGAGACAGTATCGGCATCGCAGAGTGCATCCCGAAAAGCCGACGAGGGTGCTTATTCCGTCACCGTCTATTCCTACTCGCAGCCGCTCAATGCCGATAACGTGCGCGGTGCTTGTCTTTCTATCCGTTATTGCTCGCTCGGAGAATGAGAGTACCATATCAACTCCTCCGCCTCACCGCTGACGGAAGAAAAAACGATCTCAACCACATAGGTCGTGCCGTCGTCGGATAAGTGCTCAAAAACGCATTTGTTCTCCTCGCTCAACGTCAGGTGATCCTTCCAATGCTCTTCAAGCAAGCTCTTGGGTAGATAGCAGACGGTGTCCCATATATAGTCTTTACCGCGGACGGATATATCTTCAAATGGCGGGATGTAAAGCATGTCACCGTCAAGTCCCGGATCTATTTCAAGCACCCCGACCGTCTCTCCCGTCGCGAGCTGGTGCGTTTGTGTGCCGGGCATCATTATGTCTCCGACAAGTCTCGGCTCGCTTTCAAAAAAGCGGCATCCCGACATTGTGATGCCGAGGGTCAGCGCAACGCCCGCGACCGCTATCTTCTGTCCGAGCCTTTTTCTTTCCTCGAGCTTTCTCTCAAGGTAACGCAGCTCCGATTCGCATTTTGGGCAAGTGCCCTGACATTCACCCGTGTGCTTACATTCCTCCGTGCGGTAGGGAATACCGTTTTCCGTGGCTATTTTTTCTCGTACGTCCCGCAGCAGTTTGCATTTGTCTTTTCCGTTCATTGGGGGATCCTCCTTTTCGTTTGTTTTACTTATTAGACGACGGAGGGGATGGATATGTTTCGCTCTTTTTTACTTTTATTGTGATATTTGTGTGAATAATAATATTTTCTCTTGCTTTATCGGACGGTTTGTGGTATATTTATTGTCGTATAATTGCTTTTTGGAGTAGTGGATATGAAAAACATCAAAGTGATATCATCCGTTCTTGCGGTTTTATTTATCCTTTTGCAGTTTTCCGTCGTAGGTGCTTTTGCCGCAGGTGAAAGCAGCGGGAACGTTATTCTCGAGACAGTCAATCTCATATACGTTAAGAAAAACGAAACGGGCACGGGCTGGAGCTGGGCTAACAGGACGGATACCTTTACGATGACTAACCTCTGCATTGATACCGACGACCAGTACGGTCTTCGTCTTCCCGCAGGTGCGACCGTCGTGCTCGAGGGTAACAACGTCATCAGCGCAAAGTACTGTGCGATGAGCATTGAGGGAGACGTCACCTTTACGGGCAGCGGCACTCTCACTCTCAAGAGCGACTCCTACGGAATGATAGCGACGAACTCAAATCAGAATAAAAAGGTCATATTTGACAGCGGAAAGATCAATATCGAGTGCGGTACCGACGGTATCTACACGCAGAATATGGTCGTATCCCAGATAGACAAGGCAAATATCAACGTCACGACACGCGAGGGCGGTAACGCCGTAAACGCGAGACAGGTCAAGTTGCTCGGAGGCAAATTTACTGCCAACGCTCCGATAAAGGCAAAGGACGTAAAGATATCAAATCTTGCGTTGTCGCTTACCTGCACCTCTCCCGCTATCGTTATAGATAACGCAAACGCGGACGACCCGTATGCAAAGATCAGCTTTACCTCGGTGGCGCTCCGTGGCGGTGCTTCTGCAGACGAGATCTCCGACATATCCGATTACGCGGGCGAGTATTGTCTTAGCGCAAAGGTCAAAAAGGAATATACCGCTACCAGCCTTTTCTTTGGTGATTCGGTTGCGGGATATTGGGACTTCGTTGCGATAGCGGTTGCGATACTCATCATCGCCGCAGTAATAGCTACTCCTTATATCAAGCACAAAAACGCGATCAAAAAAGTTGAAGCGGCAAAAGCGGCGGCAAGGGAAGAAGAGGAAAAATTCAGAGAGCAGAGAATGCAGGAAAAGTACGAAAAGAAGAAATAAGATATAGTGCGTGACTCGCTCATATAAAGTGTGCGACCGTCCGCGTCTGTTGAAAAGACGCGGACGGCCTTTTTTTGCCCCTTATTCGTTTTGTTTTGCGGTAGTTAATTTCGGATAGTCAACTTTATACTTATAGTACAATTTTGTGTAAATAAATTAAAGAATTAGTCAATTTTTTGGTATTGAATAAGTGAAAGCGTTATGCTATAATATATGGTAGAAAAATTTAAGCTAACGCAACGGAGACTGTCTCCGTTCATATTTGTCGGCTCTGCCGACAAATAAACGTCGTTGTTTGCGGTGCGTGAGCTAAAAGAAAAACGTTTTCGGCATTATTACAAATTTTGAAAGGATGGATTAACATTATGGCAAAGAAAAACGTAAGAGCTTTGTGTCTGTTGCTCGTAGTGCTTATGTGCGTACCGCTTATGTTCGCATGTAATAACAATACGACTACGCCCGTTGACACAAGCAATAACGGTAGCGTAGATACCGTTGATCCCGCAGAAGAATTTGAAGTTCCCGACAACCTCAATTTCCAGGGCGAGACCTTCTCTATACTCACTGCAGGACACGTTGCTTACAACGACTTCGATATGGAGGGACAGGACCAGGAGTCCGTTCTCGTTCAGGCTCAGTACAACAGAGTACAGACTATTGAGACCAAGTACAACTGCGACATCGAGCTTGAAATAAAGGAAAGCAAGGTAAACACTAACAGCGGCCCCGGATATCAGAGCATCAGTGCAGCCGTTGGTTCAAACGAGCCCACGTATCAGCTTGGTATCATCGGCGGATACGACGTTGCTAACCTCGCATCCAACAACTACCTTTACGATCTCAACGCTATTGAGTACGTAAATACCTCGAAGAACTGGTGGGACCAGAACGCAAACAACGACCTCACCATCAACGGAATGCTTTTCTTCACTAACGGAAGCCTTACCGTTGCTTACTCTGAGTCTACCTTCGTTATATACATGAACTCTCAGATGGTACAGTCTCACCTTGACGGTGTTGAGGCGATCTACCAGCTCGCTCGCGACGGCAAGTGGACGGTAGATAAGCTCTCTGAGTTTTCAAAGAAGGTCACCGAAGACTTTGATGGTGACGGAGTCATGGGTAAGGACGACGTTTACGGTCTTTACGTTTGGAAGGACTCCATTCTCGGTATGCTTGCAGCTGCAGGCGTAAAGTGTGCTACCGTTGAGTCTGACGGTAACATCGCTCTTACTCTCAACTCCGAGAATGCGATCAATATGTTCAACAAGTACTCCGAAATAGCATTCAATACCGCAAGCGCATTCTGCTACTCCGGTATAATTTCCGGTGCTGACGTTTACAACAGATTCAAGGAAGGCAAGGCGCTCTTCTGGGCAACGAGTAACGTTAACACCAAGCAGATAAGAGATATGGACGCTGACTTCGGTATCCTTCCTTATCCCAAGCTCACCGAGGAGCAGGACAGATACTACTCTACCATCGCTCCTTACAACTCACAGTTCATCTGCATCCCCTCATATCCCGGTGACACAGAGTTCGTAGGTGCTATCACTGAGGCACTCGCTTACTATGGTTACAAGAACGTATGGCCTGCTTGCTACGAGCAGACTCTTCAGGGAATGTGGTCCAGAGACGAGGGAACGTACGATATGCTTGACATCATCTACTCTTCCTACGTTTACGACATTGGCTACTACTATCAGGTAGGTAGCTATCAGTCAGGACTTATGAAGCTCGTCACCGACAAGTCCAATGCATTCTCCTCTACTTACGAGGCAAGCAGAGCTGCTGCTGAAGGTGAGCTCGCTATAATCAACGCTTACTTTGATCAGGTACTTGCATCCTGGGAAGAGATAAGAAACGACATCAACAAGTAATAATGCGACCTGCGATACGCCCAAGGGATACCTTGGGCGTATTTTTTTTATTTACGAGCAAAAAAACAAATTGACTATCGGGGTGAAATGTGCTATGATAATGTCGTAACAAGTACTTTGTCGACGTTATCGAAAGGAACTGTAAATGGAAAAGAAGACGGTCAATCCACTATTAATCGTCGCATTCGGTGTTGCTCTGTTTGCGGCTTTGATGAATTTAAATACTATATTTTCCTTTTTAGAGGTCGTTTACGGGATACTTTCTCCCGTGCTTATAGGATTTCTCGTGGCGTTCATTCTTAACGTGCCGATGAGCGCGTTTGAAAAATTGTTTTTGAAGATAACGAGAAAATGGAAAAAGCAGCCGAGCATGAGCTTTGTTTCTCTTATCAGCCTCGTACTCAGCATCATCTGCGTACTGCTCGTTATCGTGATATTGGTCACGGCCCTTTTGCCTGCGGTCATATCTTCGGTCAAAAACGTTTATTCTCTTTTTGTGCAGAAATGGCCCGAATATAAGAAGATACTTGCAGACTACAACATAAACACGGAGAGCATAACTCTGTGGATAGAGAGTGTAAACGCTGATCTCATTATCCAAAAGATATTTTCGGCTGACGGTGCTGTCATAAACTCCGCGGTAAGCCTCGTTTCAAATGCGATCAGCTCTATCGTATCCTTTATCGTAGCGCTGATTATCGGAATGTACGTGCTTTTATCAAAGAGACAACTCGCAAGACAATCCAAAAAGCTGCTCGTTGCGCATCTTAAAGAAAGTCAGGCGAGATACGTAGTTCACGTAGCTACTTTGACACGCGACGCCTATTCAAAGTTTTTGTCTGGACAGTGCGTTGAAGCGTTTATTCTCGGCGTATTGATGTTTGTTGTAATGAGCATTTTTGGAATCCCGTATGCAGCACTGACGGGAGTTCTTGCGGCGGTGATGTCGTTTATTCCTTACGTTGGTGCGGCGATTGCCTGCGGTATCGGCGCGTTGCTCGTTGCGATAGCAAGCCCGCAAAAGATAATCCTCTGTATCGGTATTTATCTTGTCGTACAGTTCGTTGAGACGCAGTTTATCTATCCTCACGTCGTCGGAACGAGCGTAGGACTCAGTCCTCTCTGGACTCTCGTTGCTGTCATCATCGGTGGAGAGCTTATGGGACTTTTCGGTATCATATTCTTCATTCCTCTGGTTGCTGTCAGCTTTGAGCTTCTTCGTGAGCATACGAACAAGCTGATAGAAAAAAAGCAGCTCGCTTCACGAAAAAGGGAAGTGAAACGAACGGCAACCGGCGGACAAAACATTCAAAATGACAAATAAAAAAAGAGGTCTGCTCAGCAGACCTCTTTTTTTATCTATCGGGATTGTAAGCCGTGTTCTGTGGGTGCATTTCTGCACTCTGCTGTCATCTATCTTTGCCGTACGTCTCCGCACGGCTCCGAGGCTTGCGCCTCGTGCCACCCGCAAAATTCTGTCGGGCAAACATCACACGAAAGTGTGCTTTTGCATACGGTGTTGCTTCGGATAGGGTTTACATTTGCCCCATGTTACCATGAAGGCCGGTGAGCTCTTACCTCGCCTTTCCATCCTTACCGCATTTCTGCGGCGGTTTATTTCTGTTGCACTTTCCCTAAGGTCACCCTCGGCGGCCGTTAGCCGTTATCCTGCCCTGTGAAGCACGGACTTTCCTCACTGTAATACCTTTCGGCAACATACAGCGCGACAGCACCTCCCGGTAGATATAATATTATAACCTATTTTTTCTCAGATGTCAACCGACAATAACGGCGCGCGCGGTTGCTTTTTTCCTTTTGATGATATATAATTGACGGGTAAAGGTAAAAAAGGACGAGGAGGCCTGTTATGCAAAGCGGAATTGCCGAGTATGAAAATTTGATAAAAAAGGGCGTTTACCGTCATTTCAAGGGGAATCTGTACGAGGTCGTAGGACTTGCTTACGACAGCGAGGATATGAGCGTAAAGGTCGTGTACAGAGCTCTTTACGGTGAGGGGGCGCTATGGGTGCGAGACGCTCGTATGTGGCTCGAGCAGGTCGAGCGAGAGGGCGTTGTGCGCGCGAGATTTGAGTTTGTCGGAGAGAGCGAAAAAAAGACGGATATTGAATAATTGCCTATTGATATTTGTCGTTTTGTGTGGTATACTTTCATAGTGCAAAACGAGAATGGAGGAGAAAAATATGGACAATTATACGGTTTGGGTGCCAAATAAGCACCTCCCGGGCTTAAATCCTCTTTCTTTTGGCAATGAACAGTGTGAGCCTCTTCATTATTACGCGGGTACAAGACCGTATTGGCTTTTACATTTTGTTGTGTCGGGAAAGGGCGCGTTTGCCGTGGACGACAGAACGTACAAGGTAAGTTCAATGCAGTGTTTTATCGTTCGTCCAAACGAAAAGATATTTTATCAGGCGGACGAGGACGAGCCCTGGCACTATATATGGATAGCTTTTACCTCCGATATAGAGATGCCGACGCCGATGATGCACGAGGACGTTTTGTCAGCACCGTCTCTCAATATCGTCTTTTCCGAGGTGCTTGAGGCCAAGAACAAAAAGAACGGTCAGCAGGAATATCTCAGCGCCAAGTCCTGGGAGATCGTATCTTATTTTTGCACTCACGACAAGAGCAACGTAAACAGAATACGTGATTACGTCGAGAGAGCAAAGACGTTTATCGAGTCTGATTTCAATACGGGAATAACAGTGGCGGATATCGCAAAACAGCTGAATCTCGACAGAAGCTACTTTTCTACGATGTTTAAGAAAAACGTAGGTATCTCCCCTCAGGAGTACCTCAACGAATATCGTCTTTCGATGGCCGCAAAGCTACTTATAAGCGGACAAAAAAGCGTATCCGAGACGGCGTATGCGACGGGATATACAGATATCGTGAACTTTTCGAGAATGTTCAAAAAGCATTTCGGAATTTCTCCGAGCGAATACAAAAAGAGCGAAACGAAGCCGATCGACGAGCTTTGACGCCCAAAACACAACTGATAATAAACCGATATCGGTCTATTATAAATAACGGTGAGTTCGTAACCATCCTCACCTAAAACAAAACTAAGGGAGTGATCTTTATCAAAAATGCAAAAATGAAAAAACGGACGAGAGGAATTTGTATCAGCGCGCTGATAGCGGCGCTGTACGTCGTGCTTACGTACGTAAGCTCACTTTTTGGACTTTCAAGCGGTGTTATCCAGCTGAGATTGTCCGAGGCTCTGTGTATAATGCCTGCATTTTCCGTGTACGGTGTGTGGGGCGTGAGCCTGGGGTGCCTTATCTCGAATATTCTGTTCAGCGGTATTCCGCTTGATATAATATTTGGAACTCTCGCGACGCTAGTTGGTTGTATCGGTACGTACTATCTTGCGAGGGTAAACAAGTATTTATCACTCACGTCTCCTATAGTCAGCAATACCGTTATCATTCCGTTCGTTCTTGCTTACGGCTTTGGAGCAGAGCAGTCGCATGTCTTTTTGGCGATAAGCATATTTATCGGAGAGGCGTTGTCCTGCGGAGTGTTTGGATCCGTTCTTTGCAGAGCGCTTTCAAAGTCGGAACGTATTTTCAGGTAAAGAAAAGCCGTATGGTCAGATCCTGTTGACCGTACGGCTTTTTTTATTTTTTATGTAGGTAGTCGAGTAAAAACGCCCCGCCAAAGCATAGAAGAACGGAGTATAGAATGGTTGAGACGATATCTCTGTGATGCTCGCGTAATACCGATACTACGGTGTCGTCGCCTCCGTCGGCGAGCACGTAAAATATTGAGGCGGTAA
>JAZQXE010000089.1:0-15933 GCA_045632705.1 Eubacteriales bacterium
GATAGAGTGCCCGGCTACGAACCGGTAGGTCAGAGGTTCGAATCCTCTAGGGCGCGCCAACAAAAAAGACTAATTTGTCTACCGGACAAATTAGGCTTTTTTGAATGATGTTTGCCTTCGGCAAATTATGACGGCTTCGCCTAATGATGTTCGCTTCGCGAATGATGTGTGCCTGACGGCACATTGGGGCAAACATCGCATCATTGCGACCGTCGGGAGCAACATCATTTTGAGCGAAGCGAAAAACATCATATCGCCGCAAGGCGATGCATCATTAGACATACTGACAACTTTTTGATATAATAACGGAAAAGGAGGTGTAGATAGGCTGTTGTCCTTATCGGAGAAATAAAATAAGGGTATGGGCATAGCCCGATGCATTTTTAAAACAAATGCGAAACTGGCGAAAAAACGAAGAGAGAGTAATACGGTTACAAAATTCCGTAAAACTCTCTCTTTTCTGCTTTTTATAAGTGATATTCTTTTCTGGCGCAAAGAGTGATATTTTTGCTGCGCAAAAGTGATATTGAAGCCTCCGGCTTCAGTGGTATTCTATTCGCCTCGTAACTTGCGAAGCAAATATCACTCGTCGCAAGACGAATATCACTGCGAAGCAATAGAACTCGCCGCAGGCGAATAGAGTTGGCGGGATAATCCGTTAAGAGTATTACGCCATCTTCTTCGCATCCTTTTAGTTTGTTTTTAATCGAAGTGATATTGTGTTACAAGCCTCATAAAAGGCAGTCTTTATTACGAAAGCTTCTTTATCAGTTCAATCGCGTCGCGGTTGTTTATCGTGCCGTTTTTGTCAACGTCTGCGATAACACGCTCTACCGCAATATCCCATCCGCTGAGATAACGAACGAGCAGTGCGATATCGCTTGACGTGAGCGTAGTATCTCTGTCGATATCTCCGTACGCCGATTCATCGATGCTTGCAGAATCAAAGCCCGCTATCCTGTCGCGAAGCGGCATCGGATTTGCATTGACCGTATATACGGTATCAAGCGGTGCGGGGTGTCCCGAGCCGTTTCCGATAGTTACGCCCTTGCTCGTCGGATAGATACGCTCGATAAACGAGGATCTGCCGCCCGAGGTATCCTTGCCCGTATACGCGTGATAGCATACCCACCAGTTACCCTCGTGGTCGCGGAAATAGGAGCCGTGTCCGCATCCGTTGATCTCATCCGAGAGTGAGAGGACGGGGGTCGGATTCTTCGTCCAGGAGGAAGCCTTGAGGGGATCCTTGCCCGTGAGCTTCAAATATCCGAGCTGATAATATACCGTCCAGTAGCCGCTACCCGTATACATGAGATACACGTCACCCGAGTCTGAGTAAATGGCACTCGCACCCTCAACTACCTTGGGGTAATAAAGAGAGGGGTCGCTCGAGCTCTGTCCTGATCCGCCCATCTCCCATTCGTACTCGGGAGTACAAATGACGGTAGGAACGCCGCGCATCGTCCAGGGGGTTTCCACCTCGACTATATTGATCGTCTGGTGGAAATCGGCAGTACCTCTGCCTACTTCGCTGACATACGTAGTATAGCACTTTCCGTTTATCGTCAGTTTTGACATTCCGACGCAGAAAACGTCGTTGTTTGTGTTCGGACTATCGGGGAATTCGACCTTTACAGGTACGTTCACCTCTCCCGTTACGGGGTTGCCCCAATCACCCATGAGATCGTCTCCGTCAAGGCACTTTGCAACGTACTGACGCTGATTTTTCGTCGTTCCGTCGTCGTAACCTACGAAGAGATAGAAGCCCTCGTTACCGACGCCTACCTCCTCCTCGGAGAAATAGTGTATCTCGGGTGACCAGAGATTTACTGCATCCGGCTTGAATATGACCTTGGAGGACGCCGTCTTGATGTCGGAGAGATTTGCCACCTTGATAAGTGACACGCTCGTACTGCCGGTGCAGGTATAATAGTAGTAGCCGTTATAGTAGAACAGCCACGGGTCTGCGTTGTTAGCTCTTAGGGGATTTGAAAAGCTGACCTTTTCTTCGTAGTCCATAGAAAGATCGAGCAAGGGATCGACGTAGAGCTCACTCTCCATATCTCCGCTGAATACGGATGCTCCGAGCACGTCTACGACACCCGAAAAGTCACCGCCGCGAAGATAGAGCTTGTACGAGCCGTGAAGAACTGTATCCTTGTCTCTGGCGGGTGCGATATCTCCGTAAAATTCACCGCCGCGTATATCAAATACAATATCGTAATCAAAGGAATAATTGGTATTTCCGTCTTCCTCGTAAACTGCGTATACGCCCTGCATGAACTTACCGCCGTTTACCGTGAGAAATACGTCGCCCCAGACCTTACCGCGCGAGGAGCAGAGAACGTACTTATGGAAAGTTCCGCCGTTTATCTCGACGGTTATGGTCGAGTGGCTCTTACCGACAGTAGCCGTTCTCGTAGAGCCTGCTCGTATAGCACCCCAGTTTCCGCTGTTTACTACGATGCTCGCATCTCCGTTACCCGAGGTATCGTTTCTGCCTCCGCAAAGGCTGATGTAATTCTTGTTTGCGGAAGTAAGCGTCGTATCGACGCCCTCTCCTATAACGAGAGGCCTCTCCATTGCGTAAATGAAGGCGTTGGTATTGGGGCAGGTAAATCTTAAATACTCAAACGCAGTCTCACCGCCAAGCAGTATATCTGCGCGCATATCTATATAGGCATTCTCCGAATAGTCTCTGTCAAGATCGCGCGAGGTGATAGTGACAGGATAAGAATAACGGCTGAGCGATCCGCCCGTGGACTGAACTGTGTAAGCACCGCAAATAACGACGCTTCCCTCTCCTCTGAGCGATGCGATCGCACTCTTAAGATCCCCCATGGGGGAAAGTGCGCTGTTTCCGTTTCCGTTTCCTCCGTCTGCTACGTAAACCGCATTTTCAGTCTTGACCTCGTCAAAAGCGTCGATAACGTCAGCAAAGACACTGCGCACGGAGCCTCTGCCGAGAACGAGCGTAGCCGTATCCCAGCCGAAGCTGCAGTTTACTCCTCCTATCGACGCCGAGGCAACAGAGAGAATACCTCTCTCGGCATTTCCCAAAAGCTCGAGCGCGCCAACGCTTCCTCCCGCGAGCTTCACGACAGCTGTGTCAACGACACCTCCGACAGCCGAGAGCGTGCCTATCTCACCAGCGCACATCTCAAATCGCACGCTTTCGGCGCGCGAAGCGGACGTGAGCACGTTTACGTTTTCTATTCTTCCGCTTGTAAATTCAACGGTAACGGCAGCACTTTCGTTTGTGGGAGAAACTTCAAGCGAGCCGTAGTTTCCGCCGTCTATTCGTGCGTAAATATCAGAATTTTCTTTTCCGACAAGGACAAGGTCAACGTTACCCGTCGTGCTGAGTCCCTGACCGAAAATGACGTTTGCAGTATACGACTTTATTTTTGAGCCCTGAGCCGCGTCGATATGCAGTCCGTCTATGACGGTATCCGAATAAAGTCCGAGACACGCCCCCTCTGAAAGTCGAAGCGTTGACTGTTGATCGTAGCCGCGTATATTGACGCTCTGAGTAACAGAAGCACCCAGCGTATCTCTGTCAAGCACCGCCTCGCCTACGACGTACATCGTACCGCCCCAGCGTCCTATCGTTTCATAAGCGTCGGCAAAGCTCGAAAGACAACTGTGTGCACCCGAGCCGTCACCGTTACCGCCCTCGGAAACGTACACCGTAGTTACGTTTTCCATCTCGTCAAAGAGCGCACTCACGGAATCTATGAATGTTCCATTGGCAAAAATGGCGTTGTATTTAAGTATCTTTTTCGATCCCGCTTTCTTTGCGAGATTTTCAATAGTCGTGTTATAGTAGCTCACGCTGACGGAGCCGGGGAGTTTTCCGTAAAGGTAGAGCGTTGCGTCTCCTACTACGTTGTTTATCTCCACGCTTCCTACGTTTGAACCCATAAGGTATATATCGGAGCTTCCGTCAAGTCGTCTTGACACATCTCCCGCCGCGTAAACGTATTCAACGTTTCCGCCGCGAAGCTCAATGACGCTTGAGCCGGAATAGTGATTGTAGATAGAAGAGCCGTAGAGTCTCTCGATGCTTCCTCCGTTTACCGTAACGTAGGAAGTACCCGTAAAGGTCAGCGTCGCCACGCCTTTCGTTCTTGAAAATCCACAGACGGAATAGAAATTACCGCTGTTTATCTCAACGTGAGCGTCAAGAGAAGTGTCAAGCGAGCTTGAGCTCGGCTTTTCGTATCCTCCGACGACAAAGGCATAATCATCACCGCCCTTGATATTGACTCCGCCACCAAAAGAAATGGGGTTGAACTGTGCGGCAAATATACCGTAAGCGGTCATTTTGACGTTGATCTGTTCAAACGTCGTCGGGCCACTCATTCTATACACTCTCTCGTTTCCGCTAAATATCAAGGTGCTTGTGTATTTTGTCTTTCCATCCGAGCAGGTGATAGTTATCTTTTCGCTGTGCTCAGGCTCAAGGTAATCCTCCGAAAGAGTCATATCACTGACCAAAACTATTTTTTTATCGGTTCCCTTTGAGCTTTTTATAGCCTTTGACAAGGTTGCGTAGGCGCTTGACGCGGTGGTTCCTGAATTGTTGTCACTTCCGTGTAAGGTATCGACGTATACAGTCTTTACCGTATCGGCATTACCGTACAGAGCGGCGGTACACGTTGCGACCAAAGTGATCATTGCCAAAAAGGCAATAAACAGTATCGTTCTGCGTTTATTCATCGTATCCTCACTTTGTCGAGCATATCATCTCAACTGTATAAATAAAATTTTATCTGATATCAATAAATCCTATCTTGCGCTTTACCTTGGAAAGCGTTCTGCGGGCAACGGAGGAAGCCTCCTCGGCACCGTTCTTCATTACACTCTCAAGATAAGCCTTGTCGCGCATCAAACGGTCAAATTCCTCTCTGACGGGTGCGAGAGCATCGGCACACGCCTCACCAACGGCAGACTTGAACGTTCCGTAGCCCTGTCCCTCAAATTCCTTTACGGTATCCTCAATGCTCTTTCCCGTAAAGCAGGAATAGATGGTGATGAGGTTGTTTACACCGTCCTTGCCCTGCTCGTAGCGGACGCAGTTGGCAGACGTATCCGAGTCGGTCACCGCACGCTTGAACTTTCTCATTATATCGTCCTTGCTGTCAAGGATGCGTACGGTCGCGTTCGGATTCTCGTCGGACTTTGACATCTTCTGGGTAGGCTCGGCAAGCGACATTATCTTCATTCCCGACTTTGCTATATAAGGCTCGGGAACGACGAACGTATCGCTGTAAGCGGCGTTGAAGCGTTGTGCTACGTCTCTTGCAAGCTCAAGGTGCTGCTTCTGGTCAACTCCTACGGGAACCACGTCCGTCATATACAAAAGGATATCGGCTACCATAAGCACGGGATAGGTAAAGAGTCCCGCGTTTATGTTATCTGCGTGCTTTGCACTCTTGTCCTTGAACTGTGTCATTCTCGAAAGCTCACCGTGCATCGTATAGCAGTTGAGTATCCAGGAGAGCTCTGCGTGCTCGTGGACGTGCGACTGAACGTAGAGGGTGTTTTTGCTCGGATCAAGACCGCACGCTATGTATAGAGCGAGCGTCTCGTAGGTTCTCTTTCTAAGCTCCGCAGGTACCTGGCGTACCGTTATCGCGTGCTCGTCAACGACGCAGTAAAAGGTCTTGTATTCGTCGCTGAACGCCGAAAAATTCTTTATTGCTCCGAGATAGTTTCCTATCGTCAGATTTCCTGAGGGCTGTACCCCCGAAAATACTACTTTCTTATCCTGTAACATATCCTTAACTCCGTTTTTTATATTTTAGTCAGCTTCAGATCATCTCGCGAGCAAGCTCACCGAGAATACGTATTCCCGTATTTATCTGCTCGTCTGACGGCATTGAATAGTTGAGTCTGAAAGACTGCGAGGGGGCTTGAGTGTCGCAAAGGAACGCCGTACCCGGAACGACCGCTACCTTTCGCTCTATCGCAGTGCGGATAAAGGCAGGCGCGTCAACGTGCGCGGGGAGCGTACACCAGATAAAGAGTCCGCCCTCGGGCTTTGTGTAGGTAACTTCCTTTGGCATATACTTTTCGAGTGCCTCGAGCATAAGTGCACACTTGTGACGGTAGATGTCGTTTATGCGTGCTATATGAGCGTCGAGGTCGTATTCCGTCATATACTTGTGTGCGAGCATCTGGAAGAAGATATTGGTATGTACGTCCTCACCCTGCTTTGCAACTGCGAGCTTCTGTACTATCGCCTTGTTAGCTATAACGAAGCCCACGCGCATACCCGCAGAAAGTATCTTTGAGAAAGACGAGCAGTATATTACGCGTCCGTCTACGTCCATACTCTTGAGAGTAGGTACGTCCTCCCCCGAGAAGCGAAGCTCACCGTAGGGGTTGTCCTCAATTATGATCTTGTTGTATTTTCTTGCAAGCTCGTATATCTTTACTCTCTTTTCGTACGACGTGGTACGTCCGCTCGGATTCTGGAAGGTAGGGATAAGGTATATGAGTCTTGACTTGGGGTTTGCTCTGAGAGCGTTTTCAAGTGCGACAAGGTCCACTCCGTCCTCGTCGAGTCTGACGCCTACCGTCTTTGCACCGAGAGATCTGAAGGAGTTGAGAGATCCGATAAAGCTCGGATCCTCACATATTACGGTGTCTCCCTCGTTACAGAAGACCTTGCAGGAAAGCTCCATTCCCTGCTGTCCGCCGCTTACTATCATAATGTCGTCATCGTCGTTACCGATGCCGAATTTCTTTCTCTGTCTGTCAAGCACTGCCGAGCGCAAGGGAGGATATCCCTCCGTTATGCTGTACTGGAGTGCGGCAGTAGAGTTGTTTTTGAAAATATCGGCGCTGATATCGGCAAGTGCCTCGACGGGAAAGGACTCGGGCGAGGGATTTCCCGCGGCAAAGCTGATGATCGAGGGGTCGGAGAGAGATTTGAATATCTCTCTTATAGCAGAGGGCTTGAGCTCCTTTATTTTTTCAGAAAAATTGTATTCCATATTCAGTCTCCTGTTCTTTATTGCGGCATCGTGCAATCCGAGGCGCTGATCTTTACGCTCTTCTCGGAATACTCCGCTGCGTCCTTGTGATATATTATTAAACTCGTATAAGGCGTGTCCTTGTCGCCGTAATACATTTCTATATAGAGGCAGTTGAAGCGTTCAAGGTCGATACCGTCAAAAACGAATCGGCTGTATCTGTGTCTGCCGCTGACGATGTCTACCGAGGTGCTTTTCTCAACGACGAGAGAATCGAGTATCTCGTCCTCTGTGATATTGTTATCGTCGTTGGTAAAGGCTTCGTCCTTTAGAGATAACGCCTTGAGTTTAAAGGTAACGTGGGCATTTTCAAGCGTCGGTACCGCATCAAGCTCGTAGTCCTCCGCTATATTCTCAAATGCGACCGTACCGTATCTTACGCTTATCTGTATCTGACGAGCATCGGGAATGTAGACCAGATGCTTTGCCTGGACGTTACCCTCGTAGTCAAAGCTGTCTATCATATCGTGAGTAAACGCCGCCGGCGGCGTGCCGTTTTCCGAGTAATACTCGGCGAGCACTTCGTTTTTGACTATGCCCTTGACAGCGGAGGGATAAGTCTCCTGTCTGAATATCGCGGCAAATACCGCTATCGCCATACCGATAAGAAATACGGCGGCTATAAATTTCAATACTTTTTTCACTCTTTGACCTCCGTCAGTTTTCAAACCAGTTTTTACCGACGCTCACGTCTACGGGCATCGGCACGTCAAGAGAAAAGGCGTTTTCCATTTCCTCGACCAATATCCGACGCGCCTGCTCCATACAGGAAACGTGTGACTCTACGACCAACTCGTCGTGTACCTGAAGTATAAGACGCGCGTCTATGCCCGCCTCCTTCAGTTTCTTATCAACGTTTATCATCGCGAGCTTGATGATATCTGCGGCAGAGCCTTGAATCGGACTGTTCATTGCCACTCTCTCACCGAAGTTGCGCAAAATTTTGTTTTGAGATGAAAGCTCGGAGATCACGCGTCTTCTGCCCGATACTGTAGTCACGTATCCGTTTTTGTAGGCACCCGCTATCGTCTGCTTCAGATATCCGTCGACTCCGAAGAAGCGCCCGAGATACGCTTCGATATATCTCTTCGCCTCGGCGTTTGATATTCCGAGGTCTTGCGCCAAAGAAAACGCACCGATACCGTATACGATACCAAAGTTGACCGCCTTTGCTCTCTTTCTCAGCTCCGCACTCACCATTTCATGCGGCACTCCGAACACGGCAGCGGCGGTAGAGGTGTGTATGTCCTCCCCCCAGCGAAACGCTCTGCACATTTCCTCATCCCCCGACAGATGCGCGAGTATCCTCAACTCTATCTGCGAGTAGTCTGCATCTATGAGGACGTAGTCGTCGTTTTTGACTACGAAATATTTTCTCAGCTCACGTCCGAGCTCCGTTCTTATCGGAATGTTCTGAAGATTGGGATCGGTAGATGACAAGCGTCCCGTTGCGGTAACGCACTGCTGGAAGGTCGTGTGTACTCGCCCGTACTCGTCTGCCGCTGACAAAAGTCCGTCGGCGTACGTTGCTCGCAGCTTTGATACGTGTCTGTATTCAAGAACGAGCTCAACTATCGGATAGCTGTATTTCAGCTTTTCAAGAACGTCGGATGCGGTAGAATATCCGCTTTTCGTCTTTTTGGGGCAAGGCAGACCGAGCCTCTCAAAAAGTATCGTTCCAAGCTGCTTTGGCGAGTTTACGTTAAATTCCTCACCCGCCATAAAAAATATCTGCTCTGTGAGCCTTGCTTCAAGCTCTGAGAGCTTTTCTTTAAATTCTTCAAGTCCCGCCGTATCTACCTTGAAGCCGTAAAGCTCCATATCCGCAAGGACGAGTGCAGTCGGTATTTCTATATCGGTCAGGAGCTTTTTTTCTCCGTTTTCTTCAAGACGCTTGTCCTGTGCCCGGTAAAGACGATATATCAGATGAGCATTGTCAGTTGCGCCGATCATATATTCCGCACGCAAGTCGTCAAGCCAATACGTCGTCGCACCGGGGTCTAATATATACGCCGCAAGCATAACGTCAAAGCTGCACTCTGCGGCAAGATACGTGTCTGCGTATCTTTTTCTGATACTCTTTACGTCGTAACAGATAAAGCGAACTCCACGCTCCTCAAAGAAGCGTCGAGGGGCTCCGTCTTCTTTGCATACGTATCCTCTCTGTCCGTCCGAGCAACGTAGGCATCCGTCCTCCTCCCATACGGCAAGAGGCTCTTTTTTTGCCTTTTCGATAATAACGTCGACACTCGTCTGCTCGGTCTCGTAGTCCTCAACGACCACGGAGCTGACGGCTGCCTCACGCAGTCCGAGCTTGTCGATAAGGCGCAAAAAGCCAAATCTTGAGAAAAGCTGATACAGACGCGCGTCGTCTCTGCCGCGGTATTCTATATCGGAGAGAGTAACGTCTATCGGCGCGTTTCTCTCTATTTTGGCAAGAGTTCTCGACAGATACGCGCTCTGCTCGCCCACCTCGAGCTTCGCCCGCAAAGACGGGGTATGCTTTGCCTCGGGTAAGGTTTCGTATATCTTGTCAAGCGAGCCGTATTCCGAGATGAGCTTCAAAGCAGTTTTTTCTCCTATTCCCGCGACTCCCGGGATATTGTCGGACGAGTCTCCCATCAGTGCCTTTACGTCAACGAAGCAGGATGGGTCCACGCCGTATTTTTCAATGAATTGAGCACGGTCAAACTTTACCGTCTCCTTGTTGGTGGCAAGAAGCACGTAGGTATTCTCACCTATGAGCTGTAGACTGTCTCTGTCTCCCGTAAGGACGTAAGACTCGACGTCCCCCTCCGCCTCTGCCATCTTCGAGAGAGTGCCGAGGATATCGTCAGCCTCAAATCCCGCTTTTTCCACAACGGAAACACCCATCGCCTCAAATATCTCCTTTGAGTAAGGAAACTGAGCTAAAAGCTCGGGGGGCGTCTCGTGTCTCCCAGCCTTGTATTCGGGATACATATCGTGTCTGAACGTTGGGTGCTTTACGTCGTACGCCGCCGCCACGTAATCGGGTGACAAACGCTCAAGCTGTGAGACGAGCACGTTCATCATACCGTAGAGGGCGTTGGTCGGCAGACCGTCCGGAGCATTCAGGGGGGCGACGCCGTAAAAGCATCTGTTCAGTATACTGTTGGCATCTATTACAAGCAGTTTTTTCATATCATTCTCCGTCCTCGGAAACGCCGTTTGGCGCTCTGACTCCGTCGTCTGCCGTATCCGACTCGGAAGTTGCGGCAGCGTCGTCCGTCTCACCGTCCGTACCATCGACAACGGCATCGGAGCCGTCCGCGTCGGAGTCGTCCGAGCAATCGGTAGAGTCGGTGTCACCCTCCTCACCGTCTGATATCGGCTCACATTCCTCACCGCCCGAGCGGACGTTCATAAGATACACAGCAGAAAGAAGTCCGAGCACGAGCGAGATAACGTCTATAAATACGTTGACGAGCAGAGGCTCGCCTACCTTTGCATACCAGATAAGGTTAGGCACGGAATACATCAAGCTATGGCATACCGTACAAAGCGCAAAGGATATATAAAGCGCAGATACGGGTTTGCCGACGTTCTTTCTCTGTGAGTAAAGAAGAGTCAGAAGTGCCGCCACGAAGAATATCGTTGCCGCCTTTTTGTTTGAGTTGTGTATTACCGTAGTCTGATCGAAATAAAAGTAGAACGCGATGAAAAGACACGCGATAGGTCTTGAGAGCATCATTATCGCCGCGGCGTCCGAGCCGAGCGTCTTTTCCATTCCCAATCCCCCTGCTATATAGGAAACGGCACAAATAAGACATAGAACTATCATTACGCCGTCGATGGTGCCAAGAGAAGTGCCGTTTACCTTTGCCGCAAGCATTACGGTTATGGCAAACGCAAGAAAACAAAATCCGACAAGGGACCCGAAAAACATCGACGCGCCGCTTTCACAAACGTACCACGCGTCCTTGTCTTTGCTATTGAATAGCAGACCGAAGCACAAAAGCACCGCCGTAAACAGTATCGCAGACACCGCAAACACGAGCGTCGTCGTATTTCTCGGATACAGTGCTATATCGTTTGAATATTCTCCGAAGAGGATCAGCGAGCGAAGCGCCGACTCTATCGTTCCGAAAAGTATCGCGCACAGACAAAGTATCCGTGCCATACCCGAATAATTCTTTTTCTTTCCCTCGCATACGACCGACTCCGTAGCCGTTTGCTCGTTAAATTCAACGTTTCCCTGCATATTTCCCTCCGTCGTAAACGTTTACCGTTTTTATTCCCGCTTTCAAAGCGTAATCGTAAGTATAAGCCGCTCCGCCACTCTTCTTTTCGATACAGGCGATGAGCATACTGCTTGAATCTACCATGATCCTGTTTCTCTTGTGCATACACCCCTCGGTGTAAAGGTCGCTAACGCAGTAACATTCGTCGCATCTTGCGTACACGTCGCGATATATCTGTCTGTCGCGCTCACTCCACATCGCGTCCTGCTCCATACAGGGATACACGAGAATGAGCTTTATATCGGGCAGACTCCGTCTCATTTCGAGTACAAGCAAAGCGCACAGAGTATCGTAACCGAGAGCCCCTCCGCACAAAAAGCGTCTGTAACCGTTTTTGTAAGCAAGCTCTATCTGATCTCTGGTTGCGTTGCGAATATCCTCGATACGATCGCGCGGCAGTATTCTGTGACCCGTAAAGCAGCAAGATATCTCTTTCATTTCATTGCTCCGTTCAGCCCCAAGATAAGAGCCGAGAACGCAAGAAACGCGCCTCGAGCTCTGTAATTATATTATTATAACACATATATTATTAAAATAAAATAGCTATATTGAATTTATTGCAACTTTTTTCCTGCGTTTTTGGGATCTGGCAGGTATTCAAAGCTTATTTAGCGAGAGAAAACCTCCACGTCTGGTTCTCAGAAACGCATTTTACGTATTTTGAAGACACCTCAAACATCGAGTCGAGCTTGCCGTCGTATTTTTCAGCGTCAAGCACGAGCATCGTGTCGGTACAAAGTCGCCTTGCGTCTCTTATAACGTTTTTGCTCGGAGCTTTACCGTAAGAACCGAAAAACACCAGCTCATACCCGTCCCCGCCCAACGACTCGCTCTTTTTTCCTTCAAAGTACGAGCAGGATACCCAAAGTGCAGAATGCTCGTCACGGGTAAAGCTGACGCTGTACGAGGGCGGGGCTTGCGCGTCCGTAAATTCAAGCTCGCTCACAAGCACCGTAACGTCGGATATGGTAAACTCATTACCGAAGCCGAAATAACGCACCTCACAGCCAAGTCTCAACGCCTTTTTCTCCGCCATTTCGCACGCCGTACGATAACGCTCGTTTTCATAGTGAGGCAGCCAAACGGTATCTACTCTGAAATGTGAGAGCACGTATCCGAGAGCGACGGAGGAATGGTCGTTTACCGTCGTGACGATATACGCGGATATCTCGTTTTCTCTGAGCGTCTCTGCTGAAGAGAGCATACTGCGGGCGTCGGATACGCTCTTTGCTCCCATATCTGCGACTATCATTCCGTCGTCCGTTCTTATACTCATACCGTCCGAGTCGGAGTGAGAAGTGCAAGAGACCTCAAATCCGCCGTACTCAGTTTTTTCCGAAACATAACCGGTCAAGGGCAAAACGACGGTAAACGAAAGTATCAGCGCAACCGTTTTCTTTGAGTCTGCCGAAAAGGCAAGCATAAGAGCGACTCCCGCGAGAAATGCTATCGTAACGACGTAAACTGCGGTATAGTTTACGTTTACGTACACCGCACCAAGATCGGACAGTGTCTCGCACACGGTATAGAAAGCATATGGAACAAAGCGGAAAAGTGCATTTAAAAGCGGCAGATTTCCAAAAGCAAGAGCAAAAGGTGCGAGTATCAGTCCCACGCTCAATAGCGGTGTGAGAACGAGAGTAGAAACAACAGAGGTATAAGATACGCTGCCAAAGAACAAAAGCGTAAAAGGCATAGAGAATAACAATGCTGCGAGACTTGCCAAAAGGCTGGATACGATAGCCGAGGGCAACGCTCTGGCAATCTGTACAGAATATGCAACAAGGTATCTTTTCACCCTCTCGGGCAGAGAATGATCCTCGTCTCTTAATATATCTGACAATTCCGATTTATGTATGTGATCAAAAAGCTTTGATACGACGGGAAATATCAATAATATTCCAAGCGTCGCAGAAAAAGAAAGCCAGAACGAAACGTCGAGAAGCAAGTTCGGAAACGCAAAAAGCATCACCGACGCCGCCAATGCCAACGAGGTCAGCGGATCTCTGTTTTTACCAACGATACCGCCGACGTAAACGACGGACAACATTATCATACTGCGGATGACGGAAGCTGAAAATCCTGTAAAAGCGGCAAAGCAGAACGAACACACAAGCAACACGGCACTCCTCAGCTTTATCGGCATAGCCGTTTGAGCAAGAAGCCAAGCCGCCGCTCCCATAACGATAGAAAAGTGCATACCGCTGACCGCAAGCAGATGCGAGGCACCGCTTCTTCTGACGTTGAGCTCGTCAATATCGGCTATACCGCTCTTATCTCCCGTAAAAATAGCCTTATAAAAAGCGGCGGAGCGCTCGTCGAGCATCCTGTCAATACGTCCTATAACGAAGTTCCGCACGTCTATTATAAAGCCACCAAGCGACGCCGCCTTTTCACCGACGAGCGTTATCTTGGTATCGGGACAAACGGTAGCTTCCGCCCTTATTCCTTGAGAGAGAAGATACGCTCCGTCCTTCTCTGATAACGGCTCAAGCGTCAGGGTGGCAGAAAAAACGTCACCCCTTCTCAAAACGCCCTCTCCCTCGGAAAAGGCTATTTTTACGCTTACGTCTTCCCCGTCGATATCGCACGTTTTAATTACGTATTCGTATAGATAGGAGCTTTTGTAGGATACGCTCTCGACCGAAGCGGTTACGTTTATCTCTTCTTTTTCAAAATATACGGAGAGCTTCTCGTTTCCTTTGCAGTAATAAAAATATACGCAAGCAAAGGAGCAGGCAGAGCAAAGGGACGCCGCGCAAAGCAACGTCAGCGCACGACGGGCACTCTTGTTCTTTACTATAAAGCCAAAAGCGAGTGAGAGCGCCGAGAGCACGACTGCCGCAATAGCGCAAAATACCGAATAGCCGCCGCAAAGATAACCGACGGCAAAAGACGCCACGACTCCCGCAGCACACACGAGCAGCGGCCTGTTTATTATTCTCACGCCCGCACCTCCTTTTGCAATGTTTTTTCCAATATTACCATAAAAAAAGGCATCTTGTCAATGCCGAGAGAACAAGCAAAGGGACTGTCCGCATATAAGCGAAACAGTCCCTTTTTACATATTGATTTCAGTGAGTTTTTATTATGAGAATTTGAACCAAAGGTCGTTGAGCTCCGCGATCTCATCTCTTGCAGCACCGACGGTCGCCTCGTAACGGCTGGTAAACGTGTTGTTTTCTCTTGAAGCGATAAGCGCGGTTATCTGTGCGGTCAAGGGATTGGTCTGGGGTATCTTGTAGTACATACCTACGTCAAAAATTCTCTCGGAGAAGATGATGTCGAGCATATCCCAGGATTCCTCGTCCTTGAGGTATCTTCCCTTCAGAGTCTGATCGTAGTACTCGGGAGTTACGATCTTCTGTGATTCATACGCTACCGACTCAATGACCGTACCTACGAATTCCTTGTCGTCGTCAGAGAGGAGTCCCTCGACGCAGATCATGGAAGAATAGGAAGCACCGACGTACGAGCCGTAGAATTCCTGCTCCTCGTTGTACTTAGGATAAGGAAGAATACCAAAGTCAAGCGTTGCGGAGTCTCTGTATCTCGGAACTGCGTTAAGTACCATTCCGTAGAAGAGACATCTGTCCTCGCTGAACATAGCGTCGCGCTCTGCGTCGTAAGTTGCAGAGGGCTGCGTACCTACCATATTTCTCGTCGTGTAGTTGTATACGTAGTTTCCGTCGTTGAATACGGAGCAGAGATCGTCAATGAGCCAGACGGTCTTTTCGCTGTAAAGGGTAAGCTCAAGCTCACCTTCACTGTTTACGGTAACAAGGCGTATGCCCGAACCTATAAGAGAAGCCTGAAGAACGTCATTCCAAGTGAGAAGTCCGTACATATCCTTTTCGTTCATAATGGTGTTTCCGTCGGAATCTTGGGACACCAGCTTAACGTAAGAGAGGAACTTGTCGTACGTCCACTTGTCTTGCTTTACAAGCTCGTAAAGATCGGGGATGTTTGTCTGCTGCTTTGCAACGTTCTTGTTAAAGAGAAGCGTATGCGTTGCGATGTTATCAACTACGCTGATATCACCCGTCGTGTAAAACATCTTTCCGTGAATGGCGAGGTCATCGTTTGCATTCTGATCCCACCAGCTGCACTCAAGGTCTACGTAAGGAAGGGTGTTGAGATCATACAGATATCCACCCATAGCAAGCTGTGCGGCATCAAGCGTACCTACGTAGCAGAGGTCGTAGTTTCTGTCGTCGGATGCGAAATCCTCCGTTATCTGCTTATATCCGACTCCGTTACCCGTTGACGAACCGAATTTTTCAACGTCCTCGATAACTATGTCGTACATCTGCTCGAGTTTTTCGTTTCTGAGATAGATAGCGGAAGCTACTCTCGAATAACCGTTCGTATTTTCCTCACTAAAGTCGTTGAGCTTACCCGTTCCGTTACCCGAAACGAAGACGTTGAAGTTCTTTCCGCCGTAGGTCTTTCCCGAAAGCTCAGGCTCCGTCTTTGACGTATCCACCGCAGAAGTATCCAAATCGTCACTCGAAGAAGTGTCCGAGGGAACACTCGTATTTGAGCAGGACACGAGCATGCATCCGAGCATCATAACGAGCAAAAGCGCTATTGATACGATCTTCTTACTCATAAAAAATCTCCTTCAT
>JAZQXE010000090.1:0-4308 GCA_045632705.1 Eubacteriales bacterium
GACATGGCTACGATCCGTCTTGATATGGCGGGGGTCCAGGGGGCTGGGGGAAATGCTTCGTTCCCTCTCCACCGCGCCCAAACGTCGCGATACCATCAACGTGCGCGAAATATGCGACGAGGTGGCGGACGAGGTCTGCGCGGGATGTCAGAGAAGACCGATATGCTGGCAGACCAACGCCCACGCGACCTCCGACGCCTTCCACAAGCTCTCGCTCGTTGCGGGAGAGTGCGCAGATATACGGGTGGACAAGCTGCCGCGATACCTTCAAGACAACTGTGTGAAAAAGCACAAGCTCTGTCAGCGGCTCTCGGGGCGCATTTCTCTGGCAACGGAAAGGTGTCTGAAAAAAGGCTCGTCGGAGATATTCGCCGCCGACTACGACGCGATGGCGGAGATCCTCAATTCCCACCTCAAAAAAGCAAAACGGCGCTATTCTCCCGATACGGAGCTGAGCGAAAAGCTCCTCGCACTATCAAAGCGGCGTCTGTTTGGTGTGCGTGCTCTGACCGTCTACGGAAAAAGGAGCAAGGAGATATACGCAAAATGCACCGACCTCTGCTCGCATACCGTAAGTGCGGGAGAGCTGCGGCGCGAGTACGAGTCGGTTTGCGGTTGCCGTCTGTCCTCTCCGGTCTATACCGTAGAGGGCGGGGATATCGGCTTTCGTATGAATACGGTGAGGGCACTCTCGACAGATAGTGCCGCGGCTTCTCTGACGAAGGCGGGCGAGGGTGAGTGCGGTGACAGCGCAATGACGCTGACAAACTCCGAGGGGTACTTTTACGGTATTCTCTGCGACGGAATGGGAAGCGGCCACGAGGCTGCGTACACGAGTGGAATTTGCGCTCGCTACCTATATAATATGCTCTCGGGGGCAAATCCGAAGGAGCTGACCATAGAAATGCTCAACGCCGTCATCAGAGGTGAAGCTTCGGAATGTTCGTCCACGGTAGACCTCTTTGAGCTTGACCTCTATTACGGTGAGGGGTGCTTTATCAAAAGCGGTGCCGCACCGAGTTTCGTCTGTCGAGGAAGAAACGTCTACCGCATCTCGGCAAAGTCGATACCTATCGGAATAGTTGACAAGATAGGAGCGGAGAAGATACGCTTCCGTCTGCGTGCGGGGGACGTCGTCGTGATGATAAGCGACGGAATACTCGAGAGTGCCGAGGAGGGCAGACTCATAGTCGAGGCTCTGCTCGCATGCTCGGGGCGTCCCGCCTCAGAGATAGCTGCGTGTCTGCTCGCCGCCGCTCGTGCAAAATACGACCTGCGGGACGATATGACGGTGGTCGCTATACGTATTTTTGACGCCCAAGAGGAGTAAAAAGTGCTTTTTTTCTCATTATTGCCTTATTTTTTTGCAAAAAAGTATTTACAAACGGAAAAGTATGTGTTAGAATAACCAAGTATGAGCCACGTTCTCGGTTTGTCGGCGACAGAGCTGAACGCTCCTTCACCTGACCGCTTACTGAGACGCTGGGCATATAAAAAATTTTATGAGGTGAAGAAAATGATCACAAAGGAACTCAAGCAGGAAATTATTGAAAAGTACGCAATCCACGAGGGAGATACGGGATCGCCCGAGGTACAGATAGCTGTCCTCACCTACCGCATCAACTCTCTCAACGAGCACCTTAAGGTAAACGCAAAGGACCATCACAGCCGCAGAGGCCTTCTCAAGATGGTTGGTCACAGAAGAAACCTTCTCGGTTACCTTATGAAGAAGGATATCGAAAGATATCGTGCTATCATAGAGAAGCTCGGTATTCGTAAGTAATTTCGCCGACAGGCAATTCCGATGCCTTGCTCTCGGCATCAAAACAAGGAAAACACATCGGGAGCGGCGCATTGTCGCTCCCGTTTGTATTTTTAAATTTTTTTAAAAAGGCAATACTCGGCACATAAGGCTTTAGCAGTTAAATAAGGGCGCGGACGCTTGCGCTTTTATTTAAGTGCTAAAGAAAATGTGCCTCAAAAAAACAAAAAAACGGAGGTAAAAAATGTCTACACAGAATCCCATTTCAGAAAAGATGGTTTTTGCAAACCACAAGGTATTCCACTACACCTTTGCAGGCAGACCCCTTGTCATTGAAACCGGCAAGATCGCAGGCCTCGCAAACGGCTCTTGCGTCGTTCGTTACGGCGACACCACTATCCTCGCGTGCGCTACCGCAAGCGAAAAGCCCCGCGACGGTATCGATTTTCTCCCCCTGTCAGTTGACTACGAGGAAAGACTCTACGCAGTAGGAAAGATCCCCGGATCCTTCTTCAAGCGTGAGGGCAAGCCCACCGAAAAGGCTATCCTCACCGGACGCGTTATCGACCGTCCCATCCGTCCTCTCTTCCCCAAGGACCTGAGAAACGACGTAAACCTTTCCCTTACCGTTCTCTCGGCAGATATGGACTGCTCTCCCGAGATCACCGCAATGCTCGGTGCTTCTCTCGCTCTCTCTATCTCCGATATTCCGTGGAACGGCCCGATAGCAGGCGTGTTCATGGGACTCGTTGACGGCAGACTCGTCGTTAACCCCACCGCCCAAGAGCGTGCAAAGTCCGACCTTGAGCTTACCGTTGCGGCAAGTATGGAAAAGGTCGTAATGATCGAGGCAGGTGCTAACGAGGTATCGGACGAGAAGATGTTCGAGGCTATCATGGTTGCTCACTCCGAGATAAAGGCACTGCTTGAATTCGTAAACGGCATCGTTGACGAGATCGGCAAGCCCAAGTTCGACTACCCCTCTTGTGAGCTCGATCACGATATGTTCGACGAGGTATTCGCATTCTGCGAAAAGGACGTAATGATCGCCCTCGATACCGACGACAAGAACGTACGTGACGAGAGAATGCTTCCCATCCAGGACGCTATCGTTGCTAACTTCTCCGAAAAGTACCCCGAGATCGAGTCCATCATGGGTGAGCTCATCTACAAGATACAGAAGAAGATCGTTCGCCGTTGGCTTCTCGAAGACGGCAAGCGTGTCGACGGCAGACGCCTCGACCAGATCAGACCCCTCGGCAGTGAGGTTGGTCTTATTCCGAGAGTACACGGCTCGGGACTCTTTACCAGAGGTCAGACGCAGGTTCTCACCATCGCAACTCTCGGCTCTATATCCGACGCGCAGAAGCTCGACGGTATAGACGACGAGGAGGAAAAGAGATACATCCACCACTACAATATGCCCGGTTACTCTACGGGTGAAGCAAAGTCAAGCCGCAGCCCCGGACGTCGTGAGATCGGTCACGGAGCGCTCGCAGAGCGTTCGCTCGTTCCCGTTCTTCCCTCCGTTGAGGAATTCCCCTACACCATTCGTCTCGTATCCGAGGTCGTTTCCTCTAACGGTTCTACCTCTCAGGGTTCAGTCTGCGGTTCTACTCTCGCACTCATGGATGCGGGCGTACCGATAAAGGCTCCCGTTGCAGGTATCTCCTGTGGTCTTATCACCGAGGGCGAGCGTTGGATGACGATGCTCGACATTCAGGGACTTGAAGACTTCTACGGCGATATGGACTTTAAGGTAGCAGGTACTCACAAGGGTATCACCTCTATCCAGATGGACCTCAAGATCGACGGTCTTACCCCCGAGATAATCAAGGAAGCGTTCGCGGTTACCCACAAGGGACGCGACTACATCATCGACGAGATCATCCTCAAGGCTATCGAAGCTCCCAGAGCTGACGTCTCCGAGTATGCTCCCAAGATGATAAGCATGAAGATCAACCCCGACAAGATCCGTGAGGTAATCGGTTCGGGCGGAAAGGTCATCCAGAAGATCGTTGCTGATACGGGTGCCAAGATCGACATCGAGGACGACGGAAGCGTATTCATCTCTGCCGTTAACCGCGATGCAGCTTACGAAGCAAAGAAGATCATCGACGGTATCGTATTCGAGCCCGTTGCAGGCTGCTGCTACGACGGCGTCGTAACGAGGATCATCCCCATCGGTGCGTTCGTTGAGTTCGCTCCCGGCAAGGAAGGACTCGTACACATCTCCAAGCTCGCCGCTACCAGAACCGAAAAGGTAGAGGACGTAGTAAACGTAGGCGATAAGGTACGCATCAAGTTCCTCGGCGTTGACGAGAAGAACAGAATGAACCTCTCCATCAAGGACGCTCAGTAATTAAAGATGTAAAAAGGAAGCAACTTTGGCGTGATACTCCAAACGGAGTATCACGCCAGTTTTATTCGCCTGCGGCGAGTTGTATTGCTACGCAGTGATATTCGGCTTACGCCGAGTGGTATTCGCTACGCGAGTTTTATGGCGAATAAAATATCACTGAAGCCCTAAGGCTTCAATATCACTA
>JAZQXE010000091.1:0-7003 GCA_045632705.1 Eubacteriales bacterium
CCTACGCAAAGTATCCTATACTTGCATTGTTTGTAGTTATCATCCCTCTTATGTATGCATTCAAGGATACGCCGCTTCCCGCTTTTTGTAAATACATCTGCCCCGCAGGTACGCTCGAGGGCGGTATCGGACTTCTCTCAAACGCGGTAAACGACAGTTACTTTTCAATGCTCGGCCCGCTTTTTACCTGGAAATTCCTCATACTCGTCAGTACCGTCGTGATATGCGTAGTGGCGTTCAGAGCTTTCTGCCGTTTCGTATGTCCGCTCGGAGCAATATACGGATTTTTCAACAAAATTTCCCTTATCGGAGTAAGACTCGACAAGGAAAATTGTATCGACTGTGGTCTGTGTATCACTCATTGTAAAATGGACGTCAAGCACGTCGCCGACCACGAATGTATCAGCTGCGGAGAATGTATCTCCATCTGTCCGACAAACGCTATCTCCTTTAAAGGTCCAAAGATCCTACTTCCTCAAAACGAGCTGATCCCGCAAAAGAACACGAAGGTACCGGGAAAGCAAACGATACTCAAAGCAATCATTGCTACCGTCATGATAGCGGCGCTCGCACTCGTTGCGGTTACCGCCTACAATACCGAATCAGCACCGCCCGCGACCGAGGGCACTGAGATCGGAGATCTCTGCTACGGATATGAGCTTGAGATCGTTACTCCCGACGGAATATCAAACGAAAAGATCGATCCTACAAAAACAGGCAAGCTCACTATCATCAATTTCTGGGGAACGTGGTGCACGCCGTGCGTAAACGAGCTTCCCGACTTTTCCCGTATCGCAACCGAATACAAGGACGAGGTCACCGTCGTTGCCATTCATACTCACATGATCTACAACACAGCCCCCGAATTTATCGGAAAATATTATCCCGACTCTGATTTGATATTCGCAAAGGACTATCAGGACGGCACGCTCGAGGGATATTACACCACCCTCGGAGGCAGAGGCTCATATCCCTACACCGTCATCATCGACGAAAACGGAATAATAATCGAGGTCATCCACAAATCCGTACATTACGAAACGCTCAAAGAAATAGTGTCAAACGAGCTTGGACACTGATAAACCGAAATAAATAAAAGCATCCCGCCTCTCGTGATGAGAGGCGGGATGCTTTTTTGTTTCGTTATCAGAAATTTTAGCCGGATATCGCAACGAGAGTAATGGTAAGCTCGTACTGGCCATCCTCAAAGTGATACTCGGACACACCGTCCTTGTACTCGTATCCTGTGGGAAGAGCTGTCATGCTTGCCTTGTAGTCGTCCTCGGCAACCTTGAAGGTTGCATAGCCGTTTTCATCGGTAACTGCGGGGATACACGCGTCCTTGCATATCTGCGCGACCACTCCTGCCATGGGAGTGCCGTTCTCGTCAACTACCTTGATCTTGTAGGTCTTGAGTCCGTCGTCCTGCTGCGTGTCACCTGCGACGGTGTCCTTCGTCTTATCGTCGCTCGTGTTTGCCGTAGGGGCCTTTGTGTCTTCCGTGTCGGTGCTTTCGGTGCAAGAGCAAAGGCAAGCACCGAGGCAGATAACGCACAAAATAAGAAGTGCTATTATTCTGTTCTTTTTCATTTCAGTTTCTCCTTGATATTTTATCAGCTTTCTTTAACGTAACAGCACAAGAACATCCAAGCAACGTCGTGATTGATACCCGTAACAGACGCAAACTTGTACGCTCCGTTGGTGTTTGCAGGATCCCAGAATCCCTGATTTTCACCGTACTTCTGAAGGATATACTTAAGATCCTCCGTCAAAGGATACATTCTGTAATTTTCATCGCTTCCGTTTTCGATATAATTACGGATGCAATCGGTATAATCTTCTCTTACGAGTAACCCGTCTTCGTTTCTGTAATAGTAGCATACGGCTGAAGTATAAGCTACGTTGGTCATAGGAAGATTGTAGGGTGCGTTGTCTCCGAGATATACGAGAACTATCGGACCGTCCTTGGTGTTGTAGTGGTAGTATCCGTCCGTCTCGTTATAAACGATAACTATCTCGTCGGAGGTAAGATCGAAGTTTGTAAAGGTGGGATTGTTTCCGTAAACGCCCGATACAGAGAACTTCTTTACGTCGTGCGTGGGCTGGTAAACGTCCACTATCGTATCGGGGGTAAGCTCACCCTCGATATATACCATAACGACGCATCCCTCGGTCGTGCCGTTAGCGTCAACGCCGATAACGTACGTTCCGCCGATATTTCCTTCCTTGATCTCAATAGAGAAGGTGTTGGTCGTTTCGTTGTAGTCGGAGGCGATATTGCTTGACTGAACGAAGAACGTTCCGCCGTAATAGCCTATTACTGCCGCACTGGAAGAAGTGGTAAAGTTATAAACGCCTTCCGTCTCGGGAGTAAAGAAGAAGTAGTTGCGCTTGCCGTTTACAAGCTCGTAGTAGAGCGCTCCCGTGCTAAGCTCGTAAACGGGAGTTCCCTCTTCCTCTGCAAAATAATAATCGCGCCAATCGGGTATGGGAGAATCCTTGTTAACGTCGGAAACTCTGATCTTTGCTTCCGTCTTGACAGCAGTAAGGTTGACGCTCGTCGTCTCGATCCAATACTTATTTGAGGTATTCTGAGCAGCTATCGTTGCCGTGTAGTTGCCTTCCTCGAGGTTGAGCGAGTACACACCGTCAGAGTTGACGGCACCCGAACCGCAAACGGTATCTCCGTTCTTTATAGTTACGGTAAAGCCCGTCATACCCTTGCCGAACATATCAACAACATTTACCTTGTAGTCCTTGTAAACTATAACGATCTCGGTCGTAAGAACTACGCTGACGCTCTTCGTCGTTGCGTCGAGGGTATAAGTGGTAGTATTGAGAAGGAATCCTTCGGGAACGGTGATCGCAGCGTTGACCTCGCCAAGTATAAGCTCAGCCGAAGCCTTGCCGTTTGCGTCCGTGAGGACGTTTACCGTATTCTTTTCATCCGTAAAGGATACGGAAACTCCGCTTACGGCGTTGCCGTTCTCGTCCTTTACGATGACGCTGTACTCTTCTCTCTTCTTGTTGAGAGTAACCGTTGCCGTCTTCGTGCTTTCGGTAAGTGCTACCGTATCGGAGTCCGCAACGAATCCTGCGGGAAGTGTGAACTTCGCAGAAACGTTGCCGACTATCATCTCTGCGGACGCTTTACCGTTTGCATCCGTAAATACCGTGATCAAGCTTTCTGCATCCGTGAAATCGACCTTAACGTTGGAAAGAGCGTTTCCAAACTCGTCCTTGACGGTCACGGAATACTCTGCCTTCTCAACGACTACGGGCTGATCCTCATCCTCGTCTCCCGTGCTCTCTTCAAAGCTTGCTTTCATCTTTACGCTTGCAGCGGGATATTTGAAAGAGGAATCGGGAATAGTGCAAATAACTATCTGCACGACGTCTCCCTCGTTTACGCTGATCGTAACGGCATCGTCCTCACCGTCGGAAACGATGGAACGCTGTGCGTAGGTGTTGAGATTGTAAAGAATACAATCCGCATTGACACCACCGCTTACGCTGATCTGCTTAAGCGTGAGCTTACCCTTCTTGGTTGCCGTGTAAGTGTAATAAACTCCGGATTCATTACCTTCCTCAACGTCGGTTATGAACTCTCCGAGATCAAGCTCAAACGGATCTCCCGACGTACCCTTGATATGCTCAAACACTACCTTGAAGCTGAGCTTTTTATCGGTATTGTTCTTGAAGGACACGTCTGCGCCCGTGTAAGTATCGGGCAGAGTAACGAGGAAGGATACCTTTTCATCCCCTGCCGTATAAGTCGTGTTTTCGTAGGTGACCGAAACGCCCTTCTCGGTTACCGTGAGCAACATTCCGGATACCTTCAATATGTTGTAATAGAGAGTCTGACCTGCTTCCAGCTCAACGTCAAACTCGGTAATTCCGCCGATAGCTATCGGATTTTCCACGCTTCCCTTGGGAGCCTCGGGCTCGTCGTCGACAAGCTCGTATATATCCTCAACGAGCGTCTGGGTGTAATCGTCGGAGGTAAAGAAGTTGAACGCAGCCTCAAATACACCGCCCTCGGTGATCGTGCCGGTCTCTTTCATACAAACGACTCCGTTGCGGTCGATGATGATCGTCGTCGGATACGCGGTTATTCCAAACGCAGAGGTAAGAGCTGCAGGGCTCTGTGCTACGGGGAAGGAAAGAGTATTCTCCGTTGCAAACTCCGCAATAGCCGCGTCGTCCTTGTTTACACCGTTAAGTCCTATGAGCGCTACCTGCTCAAAGTACTGCGCGTACGCATCCTGAAGATAAGGCATCTCCGAGACGCAGGGAGCGCACTCAATATACCAGAAATTAAGAACGAGCGCCTTGTATTGAGAGAGAAGCTCGCTTGCCTTGAGCGTCGTGCCGTCGGGCGTGGTAACGGTGAAGTCGTATATCACGTCGCCAAGCTCGTACTTCACACCGGAAAGGTCACCCTCAACGATACCGCCTCCCAGGACGATATCCGTGTGAGCGCCGGTTGCAGCATAGTAGCTCTCCGTCTTGTATCCCTGGGGTACTTTATTCAGAACGAAAACTATTCCGTCCGCTTTCTTTGTAGTAATGCTCGCATTACCCTCGCTGTCGGTAACTCCGAAAGCAAGAAGCTCCGCAAGCGTGCTATCCTCGTATGCGAATACGGTCACCTCGGAGAGTGCCATACCGCCGCTCGTCTTGACGTTTACCGTATAAGTAGCCGTCGTCGAAGAGCCGTCCGTCGAAGCCGTCGTATCGCTGCCGTCAGAGGTGTTACTGCCGCCGCAGGAAATTGCGAAAAAGCACGTAAGCAGGCATACGAGTACGCTGAGTATCGCAATTATTTTCTTTTTCATGATCGTCTCCTTAAACCTTAAGATACGCCTCTATCACTCTGCGTAACAGCAGAATGAAAGCCACGCTATCTCGTAATTTACTCCCAGTACCGGAAGTCCACCTTCATCTTCGTAAATGAAATTAGGAGATTCTTTGTTCCACCAGCCAACGTATTCACCGTGCTGGGAAATAATGTACATAAGGTCTTTGGTAAGCGGATACGTGCCGCTTGCCTCGTCCATATTTTCGATGTACTTCTTTACGCAGGCAGCGTAGGTCTCTTTCTTTATGAACTTGCCGTCCTCATCGTAAAAATACTTCAGGAGGTTTGAATTATCAACGATCTTCTGTATCGAGTCGATATACTCGGTATTCGTTCCGAGATACATTAGCACGACCGGACCGTCTGCACTTGAAAGATGGTAATATCCGTCGTTTTCGTTATAAACCAAAACGTATTGATCGGTAGAAGCCTTTATATCAAACTTCTTGAGAGCAAGAGAAGAAGAAAGCTCGAATTTTTTGATATCAAAAACGGGCTCGTAAACGGTCCAGGGCTCGTCTTCCGTACTGTACTCGGGATCTCCCGTGCGCTCTATCTTCACGATAGCGTTACAGTCCGAGGCAACGTCAACGCCTATGACGTACTCGACGGAGGACGTGCCCGAATCGCCGATGTTCGATGCGGATATCGAGACCTTGACTCCTCTTTCGGTAGTATCAGCCACGTTGTTTTTCTGTATGAAATGAGTTGAACCGTAGTAACCTACGACTACGTCAGCCGTATCCGAATAGAACTCGTATGTTCCCGCAACGGTAGGAGTGAAGAGGAGGTAATTTCTTCCTGTCTTCATCTCTGCAAAATACGCCCCTGCACTTACCGAGTACGCGGTGCAATCGGAGGTTTCTTCCGCATCTGCGCTTGCATACGCGTGAACCTGCTTTGAGTCCTTCAACGTGTTATAGAGAACTACGTCTGCCGTCGTTGCGCTTGCAGTAAATACGCACGCGCTCTGATCGTAATAATAGCTCGCTTCACTTGAGGTAAAAGCAAGCTTAAAGCTGTACTCGCCTCTTTCAAGAGTCTTTTTTGCAACTCCGTCAGCATCAAAGGCAAGCATACCCACCTGCGCGTCTCCCTGATAAAGCTGGGCGACCGCGCCTATCTTCATCGCGTTTCCGAATGCGTCAACGAGCTTTATCTCGTATTCCGCCTCTGCAGAAAGACTGTCTCCCGTATCAGGTGCACTGTCGTTTGACTGTGCGCAACAAACGAGAGTCATCACGCAAAATACCGCAAGAAGAAAAATTACTATATTTTTTGAATTCAAAAATCTCATAGTTGTTCTTCCCTTTCTTAGAATTTTTAAAAAGCGTCAAAGTGTCATCAAAGCATTGACCGAGGTTATCGAGCAATGCTTTGACGCTTAAAAATATTTACTTAGTCGTTGGGGCCGAGATGATCGTAGTAGTAGCAAAGCTTGGTCCATGAATATTCAACACCCTCAAAGGTGTATTTGTCCATGAGAAGCTGAAGCAGCTCTGCGAGCTCCTTTGTTACGGCTACGCATCCTTCTCTTTCGGGATGCTTTGAATCCTTGATGATCTTTGAAACGTACGCACGCGCCTTGTCGGTAAGATCCTGTCCTTTTCCGTGGAAGATGCCGTCGAAGATATCCTCAAGCATATATTCCTCTGCATACGCGTCGTAATCAGCGCCCCAATATTCCTTGAGGTACGCCTTCGTCTTTTCTACGTCGTTGTCGTTCTGTGCCATTACGGCGAGGATATAAAGGTCGTTTTCGGTCTTGGAGAAGTCAAACGCTCCCTTGTCTATAAGACCGAGTATCTTAGAAGAGCCGACCGTAACGGTAGAAATGGGCGCGTCGAATATAGGCGTGATACCCATAAAGTCAGCGTATATAAGGCTACCGTATATCTGCTTGCCCTTTGAATCCTTGCCGAGATCCTCGTAGTAGTAACCGTCAGTGCCGAGAACTACGCTGATTCCGCCGGTAATGATGTCGTATATAGCCTCTCCGGAAGCATCGGTATCATAGGTGAAATATCCGGGTGAGCAGAGGCGGAAGAGATCCAGCTCACTTGCCACGTACTCAATGTTGTAGTAGATGTAACCTACCTGATAAACGTCCCAGAATGCGATATCTATAAGGTAAGGCTCGCC
>JAZQXE010000092.1:0-15250 GCA_045632705.1 Eubacteriales bacterium
CAAAGCCCATACCTCTTTGTAGGGGCGGATTCCATATCCGCCCGTATCGGGAGCATATAGAATGCTCCCCTACGATATAGCATCATTATAACACAAATCGGCAGAGGAAACAATCCCTCTGCCGAAATTTGTATATTGCGGGTCGCCGAGGACGTCGACCCCTACAAACATTGTGTTAAACATCCTTACGAGAACAATCCTAACTTGACTGTTTTTTTATTATTGCGATATTTACTGTTCTTCCGATGGCTTGTAAATATTATCGTAGAGCAACGCTCTGATAGCTTTGAGGTCTACTCCAACTACGTCTCTGCCGTCTATTATCATATACTTGAAGTTGGTTCTTGATGGTATTGAAATAGAAACGACGTCGTACTTGATATACTGTCCCGCCTTTAGCACGAGCGAGAGCACGTCAGACTGCGTGAGATTCGTTCTTATATTCGGCAATACCATATTGAGAAGTGAATTCCACTCGACAGGAGACATTTTCTTGAGCTCGTTGAGCACTCCGATAATAACGTTTCTCTGTCTGTTGGTTCGACCGAAGTCGTTATCTACCTTTCTTATTCTCGCGTATGCAAGCGCCTGCACACCGTTGAGCTCGTAGTAGCCTGCGCCCTTGTTCTCGATATTATCCGCCGTCTTGTCGTTCTTTCCGTAAACGATAACGTTACAGTCGTATATATGCGAGTTTATCTGTCCGAGCTCCGCCTCCGAGAGATAGATACTGATATTTCCTATCATATTTATCGTCTCGACGAAGGTATGAAAATTCACCTGCGCGTATCTGTCGATGCGCAGACCAAAGCTCTTTTCGATAGTCTCAATAAGAAGTGCGGGGCCTCCGTGCTGATACGCCATATTTATTCTGTTCGGCTTGTGTCCCGGGATAGAAACGTAAACGTCGCGAAGGATGGAAGACAGCACTATCTTCTTTTCGGAGGGACAGATGCTCATAATTATCATTACGTCGCTGCGTCCGGAATTTGTATTTTTCCTCGCGTCGTTACCTATGAGAAGGATGTTTATCACGTCGTCCTTTTCGCTTATATAATCCGCAACGTAATCTCTTTCGATAGTACCGAGATTACCTCCTATCTCGTTATATTGAACGTCAAAGCCGCTCTTCGAGTCGTCAAGCTCCTTTATCTGATCGAGGTACATCTTCATCTCCTCGTCGGTTGCCATCATAGAGGAATCTATAATCTCGTCGTTTCCGTCGGACTCTTCCTCGTCAGTATAAGAGGTATCGGCTACCCACGTTTCGTCGTCGCTCCACGGGTCGCTGTAATCCAGCTTGCCGTAATAGTGAAGGAATACGCCGTACACAGCACCCAAAGCCAGAAGCACCACCGCTATAATGCTCGTCAGAGCTATCAGCAGTATTTTCAGCCCTTTTCTTTTTTTCGTTTTTTTCGGAGTATCCGCACACGCCGTTGCGTCCGTCTCGGCTATCGTTTCTTCCGTATTCTTCTTTTTTTCAGATCTTCTCATATTTTCTCCGTGTTAATTCATCCTGAACGTGTAAACCTGCTCTGCCCATCCCCAATGATCAGTCATATCGGAGATGCCGCAACCGTCCGCTACTCTGCTCGCAGAATAAACGTACGCTCCTGCCCTGAAATACATCGGTACCTCTACCGCCCAATCGTATACTATGCCGTAGCCCTTTTGATATATCTCAATTCTCTTTTCGTATTCTTCCGCTTTTCTTCCGTCGCTGATAAGACGGTCAAGCTCCGCGTCCGCGATCCTCGTATAGTTCGATCCCGTACCCGAGGAATTTGACGGAACGTTCTTTGCATAATAGAACTGATACATATCCGCATCCTCGCTTATTTGCCTTGCGGACGCCCACATATCGGCCGTACCGTTTTTGAGCTTAAGCGAAAGCTCCTCTGCGCTCTGAGCGTCGGTTATACGAAGCTCGATACCGAGCTTTGAGAGTGCCTTGGATACGCTTTCCGCCGCTGAATATACGGGGTTGTCGCGTTGCTCTGCACCGAGTATCATTATCTCGTATTGAAGTGACGCACCCGCAGGACACTCGGTGAATTTTTTGGTCTTTTCATCGTAAGTATATCCTGCCGTAGCGAGATACTCGCGCACCAGAGCAAGTGCCGCGTCGTACCGCTGTGCATCCGTCATTTCTTCGTTATATATATGCTCTCCGAGTTCGTTTTGAATATACGGTATCGTCTCACCGTTTATCGTTACGTACGAGTACGCTCCGAGAGTATGCTCCGCAACCTGCGCTCTCTCACCGAAATAGTAATATACGGACTCCTCTCTGTACAGGGTGAACAGAACGCCAAAGGCAGTCCTGAGTGCCTTTGACTGCTCGCTTGACGAGTCCTCTCCTACCTTTACCCTCTCGGCGTTAAGACCGACGTATCCGTAAACGTCGTACTGTCTGTTTCCAAGATACAGTATATCGTTTTCAGCCTTTCCGTTTTCCTCCTTTACGGAAGTGATAAGAGAAAGATCAAGCTCACCGAGAGCATAGTCGTACTTTCCCTGTGCTATGTCAGAGGCAACGTTTACATCCGAGCCAACGTACACTATCTCGGTATTCTTGACGTAAGGACAGCCAAGGTAGTAAAGCTCGTTTCTTGAAAATTTATATACGCCATCCGACTCCGACCTAAATACGTATGCGCCCGCTCCGACCCCGACGTTACCTTTGTTTTTGATATCGGTAAGGTCACCTTTTGTAAATCCGTAGATTTCCGCAGTATATTTATACGCGTCTCTGTCAGCGTATTTGTGAAGCGGCATAACGTAAAAGCAAAACGCGTAAAGCATCGTAGCGTCGTACTTTTCCGTTTCAACGGTAAAGGAGTACATTCCCGTCTTTTTTATTCCGCTGATCGACTTGTTGGAAGTGCTTGACGAATAGAGGATATTGTAATATTCGTCGTATCTGTCGGCAAACGCCTGTTTACGATATTCTACAAGACTCTGCTCAAAATATTCCGAGTATTCGCAGTCCTCTATATGATCCTCTCCTCCGCACTCGTCAACTACACATTCGTAAAGATCGAGAAGCGTCGGGAATTCGTTTATGCAATCGTACACGGAATCCCCAAGACCGAGCTCGCCGCTAAACTCACCCGTCTCGTCTTCCTCCCATTCGGCATAGCCCATAATAACGAGTGCGTACGCTATCTGAAGCTGCTCGCTGTCGGCTATCGCATTCTGCCACTTTCCGCCGAAGGAGGAGGTGTAGAACATTTCCTCACCGTAAAGCTCGTTTATACCCTTTACTATATCGGCTGCGATCGCGCTCGATGCCTCGTCGTTTTTCTCATAAAAGAAGCTCGCCTGCTCCTTTGAATACAGCTCCGACACACCGTCTCTGCCTCCTGCCGTGATAAGACTCGAGAGAGATACCATACCCGAGCGGTAAGAGGAAAGTCCCTTTATCGGCAAGCTCGATAGTCTTGAGGTTCCGTCGTAGGACGGATCAAGGAGCACGTACATAGAAAAAATAACGTCGTCAGCGCTCAGATTGATACCGTCGGAGAAGAAGACGTCTTCTCTGAGCTTGAACTCAAACACAGCGCTGGAATCCGCGTTCATCTTTACGTCAAGGTCGCAGATAGTATAGTAAGTGTAGTCGCTTCCGTTATATTCAAAGCTCTCGCCGTCAATACCGTTGATAACGACACGACCGCCTCTCTCCTGTTCAAGCAGCTTTACGTTCGTCAGAGAAGCAACGTCATGCTCCGCCGCGTTCTTTGCAAAGAAGGGCGAGAGCTGACCGATAGCGTCTGAACTTAGAACGCGAAATGTATCCGCACCCGAATAGTCGGGGATAACGGGAGCCGGAGCCGTCTTCGTGCTCACAAGATCAAGATCGTTTATATTGGCTCCGTCTCCCCACGGCTCGTTTGGAGCTTCCGTTCCGTTATCGTAAAACGAAGAGCAGGAGCAAACGCACGACAACAGCGTCGCACACAGCAATAAGGCGGATACCGCCCTCGTTATTTTAAAATTCATAAAAACCTCCCTCAAGCCTCTTCGGCGTGAAGCAAAGAAATAATACTTAAAGCAAAGAGTATGCCGCAGGTGATATCCGACCCTGAGCTTGCCCCAACCTCAAAGAGCCTTGATAGCTGCTCGATCAAGCGAGCCTCACCGCACTCCTCTGAGCATAATGCCACGAGTACGTTCTCTATCAGTTCAAATCTGTTGGCACCCATAGCACATCTGATATAACCGACGCTTATCTCCGAGCTTTGAGACAAAAGCTCGTCGTCAAGCGCAGAGCAAAGCGTAGAAAAGCAACTGCGTGCGTATCGGTCGCTCTCCGACAGATATCCGAAAGCGTAGAGCATACCGCAGACAAGGTCGTCCCCGGATGGAGTGAGTCCGTAGCCGAGTCCGATCATACCGCGCAAAGCTTTTTTCAAAAGCGGAACGTCACCGCAAAGCAGCGACGACTCAAGCTCGTCGGCAAGAGCAGCGGCGCGAAGCGCGTATCCGTTTGCACTCTCGTCAGGCAAGCAGCGTCCGAGCAAAACGCCGAGCACGCTTGAAAATCCTCTGTCAGAGCCGGTTTCGCGAGTGTATCTGACAACACATCCGAGCCGCTTGACGAAACGCTCGTCACTCGTATCTACCGCAAGACGCACCGCCTTTTTGTCTGCTTTCGTATTTATATCGTCAAGCGTCAGCGTAACGTCGTCAAAACTCACCCTGCCCTCCGACACTCTCACCTCTGCGTTGAGCTTGTCCGAAAAAAGCGGACTCAGCTCGTCAAAACGGGAAAATCCCGCAGCAAACGGCACTACGCCAAAGGTGTCGGGGCAAAAAAGCAGCATCCGTCCGTCGTCCGCTCTCATGTAGACGGATCTTGAATGAACAGCTATAACTGTGCATAAATGAGAGGAGTACAGTATATCCCGTGCGATATCTCCGCACAGAACTTCAAAACGATATTCCATACCTTCCTCCGATCAATGCATTTTCAAAAGAAAAACACTTTTCCTTCTAATTTTCTATTTTATCACAGACGTTTTTATTTTTCAAGGAAAAACTTTTATCTTTACCTCGCGTTCACAAAAAGCATAAAAAGTACAAAAAGAAAAAGAAAAAAACGAAAGATTTTTGTCCTTGAAAAATGGTTCTCTTTTTGTTAAAATTAAAGTAAATAAACGTACGGCGGAGGTGAAAAGCGTTGATAAACATCATAATTGAGCCGAATTTTGCTCATTCTCACTGGTGTTCACAATACCTCAAAGGTATAAATTCCGAAGCTAAAAGAAAAAATATAGACGTGCGTGAATTCAAGGATGCGCACGAATGTATAAGATCGCAAAACGATACCGATATCGTCATTCTCATCGGTACGAGCGTGCCGTGGCTCGACGACAGTGCGGAGATACTGAGAAGAGGGGCCGTCAGATCCGTCATTCTCTCTGCGGGAATCAGACAAGACCTCGGAAAAGGTATCAGCTACGTCAGTATGGACTACGATGACGCTATGGTAAAGACGATACGCTACTTTGAGAGTATCGGCATCAAGAAGTGCGCCTTGTTCGCAGTCTCCCCCGAATCTTCCACAGACCAGAACAAGCGTTCGGCATTTCTCGGCTGCGGTCGCGGCTATACCGATAGCGACGTATATTATTTCAACGCTACGTTAGACGACGTCTGCCGCAAGCTCTACGACAACGTCGAAAAATACGACGCCGTTATATGCGCAAATCAGATATCAAAAATAGTCCTCAAAAAATTCCTCTCCGAGCAAAACGTAGATACGTCAAGCACTTTGCGTATCGCTTCATTCGGAGATACGAGTACTAACACACATACGTTTGATAACGAGGTGCTGATAAAGATAAAAGCTATCGAAGCCGGCAAGCTCGCCTCAAAGGTCATTCGTCTGCTCAGAGACCATCCCGACCTTGGCGGAATATGTATGAACGTTACCTGCGACATCGTCACCGAGCAGGGCGTCGTTGATTTCGAGCACGAGTTCAAGCTCATAGAAAGAGCACCGTCGGAAAAGATAGACGAGCGTGAGCTGTTAAAGCAGCCGCTGATGATAGAAAAGATACTGTGCAACTGCGACAAGATAGACCTGGAGATACTCAAGGGAATACACAAAAAGGAAAACTACTCCAAAATAGCGGCAAGAGCACATATATCCGAAAACACGATAGGCTATCGTATCAAAAGACTTATGCAGTTTGCAAATACTACGAGCAAAGAAGAAATGATTAAAGCGCTCGGCCCGTACCTAATATAAAAACGATTCCAAAAAGCAGTCACCTCGGAGGGGATAACCTCCGAAAAGACTGCTTTTTTTACGCCGCTACCCTTTCTTTTTACGTCATTTTCCGTCATAGGCACAGAGAAAAGCACGAAAAAAGCACTTGCTTGAGCCGAAATAAAAAAAAGACGACGATATTCATCTAATCACCCCGCATCCCGCTCCCAATGCGGTGCTTGGCGTTTTGTCTAACATTTGTTTTTATTGTTGTATAACCGTCTAATTTGTCTCGATCTTCGACTTTTTTTCGTTGATCCGATTTTTCTCTGCGTTGTTTTTCTTTTTTGTTTCGTCGTTTTAAACAAATGTCGAAAGGTTTTCAACTGTTTCCACAAAAGGATGTGGAAAACTCACTTTATTTCCACAATCGAGAGTGCAAAGTGTTAAAAACCTCGCCTTTTTTTGTGTTTCACTCTCACTTTTCCATTACAAGAAACCTGAAGTTGACATTTCTTTCTGCGCTTCATTTGACAAAAATCGACTTATGGGCGGCAAAACGTTACTTTTTTCGCTTCATATTAAAATTGCCGATAACTGCATTTGTTCAAATTGACGACACCAAATTTTACGCAATTTTACTTAAATCGTGTATTTTCACCTTTTCTAAAAAAAACGAGGGCAAGAGCGGCGTTATCCTCACTGCGTTAGACGTACGGCTAACGTTCTCCCCTGCCCGCACGATTTTTCCGAGCGCAACAAACACGAGTAAAAAATCTCGTTTCTGCATTTACTTTTTATTTCCTATATGTTATAATTTCTAAGTAAGTTCATTTAAATTCAGTTTTTTTCAAGGAGAGCAATTATATGAATACTAAAATGACCTTTAAAAACCCCATCGACATTCGCACGGCTGACCCCGTTATTCTCTACTACGAAGGCAGATATTACTTGTACGGCACAAACAACCGTTCGGGATTTGCAGTTTTTTCAAGTGAAGACCTGAGTGAGTGGAAACTTGAGGGCATGGCTTTTGAATCCTACGAAGGCTTTTACGGAGTAGATTGCTTCTGGGCTCCCGAGGTGTATTATCACGACGGTAAATTCGTCATGGTATTCTCTTGCAGAGATGCAAACAAAAGACATTCCATAACCATCGCAACGTCCGATTCCCCCGTCGGCCCCTTTAAAGACGTATGCAACGGCAAGCCTCTTTATGCACCCGATTACAGCGTTATCGACGGTAACATTCTCTTTGACGACGACGGAAAAGTATATATGTACTACTCAAAGGATTGCTCTACCAATATAGTAAACGGAATACACGAGAGCCACCTTTACGTCGTTGAGCTCTCTCCCGAGCTTGACCGCGTCATCAGCGAGCCTACCTATTGCACTTCACCCGACTGCGAATGGGAAAAGCTCAGCGGAAACGAGTGGCGCTGGAATGAAGGTCCCTGCTGCTTTAAGCGCAACGGCATCTATTACCTTATGTATACGGCAAACTACTATGCGAGCATCCACTACGCAGTAGGTTATGCAACGAGCAACTCTCCAAAGGGCCCGTTTGTAAAAGCCGCACACAATCCCATACTCAAGTCAGACGGCGACACTACTATGGGAACGGGACACAACAACTATTTCTTCTCCCCCGACGGAAGCGAGATGTTCACAGTTTACCATTCTCTGCGCAACAGAAAGAACAACGACGACGGCAGAGTGCCCAACATCGACAAAATGATATTCGATGAAGATGGAAAGCTCACCATAAACGGCCCGACGGTAACAGAACAGCCTATGCCAAGCAACAAGGGCTCAAAATAAACGATCATTGGAGCAAAAAATGAAAGTAGCGATCCTCGGAACCGGAAGCTGGGGAACTGCCCTCGGACAAGTTCTCTGCGATAACGGACATACCGTCACTATGTACGGTGTGGACGAGCAGCAAGTAAACGATATAAATATCAACCGAAAAAACAGTGCTTTCTTTAAAGACCCGCACACTCTGCCCGAAAGTATGAGCGCAACTCTCGATATAGCCGAGGCGGCATCCGATATGGACGCTTTCGTTTGCGCCGTACCTTCAAAGTTCATCACGGACGCAGTGGGCAAGATAGCACCCTACGTAAAAGACGACACTCTCGTCATAAACGCCTCAAAGGGATTTGACACGCAGACCTATACCCGACTCTCCGTGCTGATCTCAAAGTCACTGCTCGGCAAAAGCAACAAGGTAGTTTCCATAATCGGCCCAAGCCACGCCGAAGAGGTGATCTTGCGAAAGATAACCTCGGTGTGCGCGGTAAGCTCGGATATAGAAGCGGCAAAAAAGGTGCAACGACTCTTTTCAAACGAGTATATGCGCCTTTACGTAAATACCGACGAGCTGGGAAGCGAATACGGTGCGGCTATCAAAAATGTAATAGCCATAGCATCGGGAATATGCGCAGGTCAGGGATGGGGAGATAACGCAAAAGCGGCTCTCGTCACTCGCGGACTTGCTGAAATGATTAGATACGGAATGGTAAAGGGCGGCAACTTCGAGACTTTTGCGGGACTTACCGGTATAGGAGATCTCGTCGTCACCTGCTTCTCCGTTCATTCCCGAAATTACTGTGCCGGGTACAAGATAGGTCAGGACGACGGCACACAGGATTTTTATCTGACCAATAAAACAACGGTAGAAGGAATAGACAGCTGTCGTGCGATATACGAGGACGTTCACAAAAACCATCCCGATATAAGCATACCGCTCGTTGATACTCTGTACGGCGTACTCTTTGAGGGTGTACGTCCCTCCGACGGTATCAGCGCACTTATGCACAGACCGCTGAAAAACGAAACTGAAGATGAAAAATAAGAAAAATTCAAAAAAGAACAAGCACAGCGCCAAAACGTCGTATCGTATTCCTCTGATAGTAGGACTGATAGTCGCGTTGATAGTCGCAACGATAGTTTTTACCACGGTCAATGCAAACAGAAAGTCATATGCGCAGATAACTATGGAGGACGGCTCGGTCATCGTGCTCGAGCTGTACGACGGAAAAGCGCCAATTACCGTAAAGAACTTTAAAAAGTTAGCCGGCGAAGGCTTTTACGACGGTCTCATCTTTCACAGAGTCATTGAAGGCTTTATGATCCAAGGAGGAGACCCCACGGGTACAGGGTACCACGGATCCGATCAAACGATCAAGGGAGAGTTCAAGCTCAACGGAGTAAACAACAATATCTCCCACAAGCGCGGCGTTATTTCTATGGCTCGCTCAAACGGTTACAATTCAGCGTCAAGCCAGTTTTTCATTTGCCACCAAGACAATCCGGATTCGCTTGACGGCAAGTACGCGGCTTTCGGCAAGGTTATCGCAGGTATGGAAACGGTAGACAAGATAGCTACGGTAGAAACGAACTCCTCGGACAAGCCGCTGACCGAGCAAAAGATGCAAAGCATCAGAATAATTGACAAAAAGACTGCACTTGATATTGCAAGCACTTATTAAAAGAAAAAACAAAAACGATATATAAAAGGAGAACAAGAAAATGGTACAAATTACGATGGAAGACGGCGGAATAATCAAGATAGAGCTTCATCCCGAATTCGCCCCCAAGACGTGCGCAAACTTTGAAAAGCTCGCAGGCGAAGGCTTTTACGACGGGCTCATCTTTCACAGAGTTATCGCAGGCTTTATGATCCAGGGAGGAGATCCCACGGGTACGGGCTGCGGCGGCTCTGACGAGAACATCACGGGTGAGTTCAAGATAAACGGAGTAAACAATACCCTCTCCCACAAGCGCGGCGTTATCTCTATGGCTCGCTCACAGAACTACAACTCGGCATCCAGCCAGTTCTTTATCTGCCACGCGGATTCTACTTTCCTTGACGGTCAGTACGCAGCTTTCGGTTGGGTTGTTGAAGGTATGGACGTCGTTGACAGAATAGCAAACGTCAAGACGAATTTCCAGGACAGACCTTTAAACGAACAGAGAATGGCAAAAGTTGAGCTTATCTAAACCTCTTTCAAAGAAAACAATTACGGCGAGGACGATATCGCGTCCCCGCCGTAATTTTGTTTTTTGTTACTAAAAAAGAAATCTTTTGTTCCCAATAATACAACCATAGGAGAAATATACATTTTCTTTTCCGGTCGTCTGTGCTAATGTAGATATATATTTATATTGATATAAGGAGACGAATATGAAAAAAATCACTTTGATCATATTGGCGATCTTGACGATAATTTTAACGTCGACCTGCTTATCCTTAAATACCGTAAACGCGGATACCCTCACAGAGATACCAACGGTATTTCTGCGCGAGGGCGGTAACGGAGACGGTTCTTCTCCCGTAGATCCCGTCGGTACGGTAAAGGATGCAATGGAAAAAGCCGCATCTTACGATATCACGACGAGAATACAGGTCATCGGTGAGGTGACGCTTGACGTTTCAGCTACGTTTTACTCTCCCGTTCATACGAATAAGATCGTTTTCACGGGCAAGGGCACGGACGGTAAGCTCAGCATAAATACCACCAACGGCTCTGACGGTGTTGACGCCATCTGGTTTTTGAACGGAGACCTTCAGTTTGAAGATATACTCTTTGAGATAACACCCTACCGTATGTATATGTTCACGCAGTTTTACGACCTCTATATGTTAGACGGCGTAGAGATGACTAAAGGTCATACCAACGGTGCAAACGAAATATCTATCAGAGCAGCGCATAACCGCGTAAGCGAAAGCTGGGACGGTGCTAAATATACTAAAAGCGGCGGCACGATAGTACTCAACTCGGGTTATTATCTTGACGTAGCCGGCTTTTGTCAGAACAGTACTCTCGGCAGTCTTGACGGAGACGTAACGGTCGTTATCGGCGGTACGGCTACCCTCGATACGCTTACTATTGCCCGCAACGCTTACGGCTCGGTAAATAACGCGACCATAATTCTCAACGGCGGTAAGATAAACAGATTCGTCGGTTATTGCGACCGTTCAAAATCAAATCTTACCTCCTCGGGACTTATCGGAGCGAAAGAAAACTACAAGATGATAGTTACCGAAAACTTTGACGCTTCAAAGAGCTTCAGGTCTTCTTCCACCAGTTCCCTGTTCCACCTCGGCATCTCGGGTGTCAGCATATACTACGACGCCTCCTACTTCGTTGGTAACAAAAGCATCGGAAGCTATACCCTCGAAATAGAAGAAGGCATCTACGACTCGATACTCTCACAGAAAAACTCTCAATCAAAGAACGTAATAAACACCGCCTCCTTTGACTCGGGCGCAATAAAAAAGATACCCTCACGCACGGGACTCTCCACAGGTATCGTACCGAGCAAAATAGGCGCGGCATCCACATACAAGGATAATACTATATATCTCAAATACGGTGAGATGGGTGACGGAACAAGCGCAAATTCACCCCTCGGCTCTCTTTCCGACGCTATGGAGCTTGCCGCAAGCTTTGACTCTACGGCAAAGATACAGTTAGTCGGTGAATATCCGCTTGATTTTACCAAAGGTGCTTTCCATTCCCCCGAGCACTCAAATCTGATCGTCTTTTCGGGTAGAGGTACTGACGGTAAGATAAACGCAAACACGACCAACGGCGGTGAGGCAAAGTGGTTCCTCAACGGTGACCTTCAGTTTGAGGATATAGAATTCAACCTCTCCCCCTGGCGCATCTACTTTATCACTCAGCTGCACGATCTCTATATGACCAACGGCATCGTAATGAGCGCAAACTCAAACAAGATCGGCATCATCACGGCATTGAGCCAAACGGAGAAATTCTTTGACGGAACTCAATTCAACGGTGACTACAAGATAGTTCTGCTCTCGGGCGTATACGACGCCGTATCGCTCTTTTCTCAGGGCGGTGCAAAAGGAGACCTGAACGGAACCGCTACCCTCGTTTTCGGCGGCACTGCTGAAGCATGGCAGATAAACGTATCACTCAATTCCGCCGCAAATGCAAAAAACGTAAAGATATACCTTGACGGAGGTAAGATATACACCGCGATCGCATTCCACAATCTCGACAAGTCCACAACGGACAAACACGGAGGCGTCGGTGCTCTTGAAAGCTACGAGCTGACCGTCACCGACAACTTTGACATACTTAATAACTTCAGCGTAGGCTTTTCCGACGATCCTCTGAAATTCGGAGGCATCTGCGGTACGTCGGTATTCCTTGACGGAAGCTACTGCATCGGAAGCGACAAACTCGGAAGCTACACGCTGAATATCGAGGACGGCGTATACGACGACGTTATCTCACACGTCAGCACGGGCACCTTTGACAAAAACGGCATCAAGCGTATCGCGTCCGGCGCGGGACTTCCCGCAGGGCTAGTTCCTCAAACGCTTGCCGAAATGAGCGTACCCGCAGTCTACGGAGACGTAAACGGAGACGGAAAATTCAACAACTCCGATATTTCCTCCCTCGTCAGATATCTCTCGGGCTGGATAGACGACGGAGTGAGAAGCTCCTGCTCTGATGCGGACGGCAACGGAAGAATAAACAACAGAGACGCCGTAACGCTCATATTCAAGCTCGCAGACACGCAGCCAAAGCCCCTTGCTTCCTTCTCCGAGAGTGAATATTATATCATCACAAAGGACGAGTATCTTGATAAAACGACCGCCGCATTCCTCGGTCAGCTCGCAGGATTTTTGTCCGGACACGAATATGAAAAAGGCAGCGACGGAAAATGCATCGTCGGTATGCCAGACTCAAAGTTCGTTTATCTCGGAGGTCTGTACGCTGCAAAGGCACACGCCGACAAACATATCTACAACGAATCAACTGGTATATGGGAGCTGTGGTTTGACGACGACTTCAGCGTAGATATAGTAAATCAGTATATCGTCGCTGATATGTTCTACAACAAGAATACCCTCTCTCAAAAATACATCACGGACGGTTGGAGAAAATACGACGTCTGGGATATGGGAGGCGGTCAGAGGCAGGTAGGCGCGTTTGGGCTTGCATCAAGACATAATTACCTTCCCCAATATTTAGGAAACGGTGAATACGGAAACTGGTACAGCTATATAAGCGAACCTTATCTCGGCACTGATACGCTCGGAATGAACGCCGCAGGTATGCCCGAGACGGCAAGAGAGCTTGCCGCTATGTTCTCTCAGGCAACGGGAGACAGAGATAATCTCTACTGGTCGCAGATGTTCTCTGCGATGATATCTATGGCGTACTTTGAAAGTGATATAGATACTATCATCAGAGAATCCTCCAAGGTCTGCCCCGAGGGCTCTTGGCCTCTCAAGGTCATAGACAAGGCGTACGAGCTGTATGCAAAGTATCCGAGCAACTGGAGACGTGCGTACAAAGAGCTTGAACAGACCTATTACACCGAAGGAATCACATCGACGGCAGATACGGATATCAACTGTGCTTTCGTAATACTCGACCTGCTCTACGGCGGTGGTGACTATATGACGACGTGTAAGATAGGCTCGCTTGCAGGATACGACTGTGAGTCTACCTGCGGTATAGCGCTTGCTATTCTCGGAATTATCGGCGGTACCGATATACTTCCCGAGGCGACGAACACGTATATCTGGCAAAACGGAGACGGTATCCTTACCAACCTCGTTGCCGAATCATCAAAGGACGACAGCGGCGTATGGATGATCGCTGGGGGGCTCCAGTCAAGAATGAAGATCAGCGACGTCATTGACAAATATCAGGAAAACTTTGAATCCATCCTTAAAGATCGCGGCGGACACGCAGACGACTATTTCTACTACATTCCCAAGGAAACTTTGCGCGAGTATACGAGCGTCAATATAAACAACGCATATTTTGACAACGGCACGCTCGCAGGCTACACAACGCAAGGAAATGTAAGCGTAACGAACTCCGCCTCCGTCAGCTACTACGCTGCAAAGCTCGAAGACAACTCTAAGATCCATCAAAAGATCAGTGGTCTTGAAGTCGGCAAAACGTACGCTCTCAGCGCTTATATCAGAACGACCGGAAACGCAACCGCATACCTCTACGTTTCCGACACTAACGGATCAAACGCAGTGTGCGCAAGCGTTCACAGCACGGTCGGAACACCAAAAAACGAAGCTCACAGCAGTATCAAGCGTACACTCTACTTTACGGCAACCTCCACGGAAATGATATTCGGAGTTATCTCGGAATGCGGCAGCGGTGAATATGCGGTAGCAGGTGCGTTTGAACTCGTACAAACTCAAGAAAAGTCGGTCGGTACAGTAAAAATAACGGGCAAGACATCAAATAACGTGTATGCGGGAAGTCTTGCGCTCAGAATAAACAGTACCACCGATAAAGAAGTATATCTGAAGATCAGATTTGCAAACGAAAACGGCAGTATAACCGACCTGCCTCTCGTGATCAACGGCAGAAAATATGCAACTGCGGCAGTTTATAAAACAAACGCAGCCGACAATATGGAAAACGCCGACTATATGTATATCCCGATAGTCCTCTCGGAAGGAGAAAATACCGTCAGCACCACCTTCTCGGGCTCTCTCACGATATACAGCGCAGAGCTGGTCGAATTTTCACAAAGAAGCTGAGTAAAAGATATCCAACACAACAAAAGCCTCTTTTGTCTTAACTGACAAAAGAGGCTTTTTGATGCCAAAACTATTTCAAATTGCGTATATATTTACATTGAGGATAGTTTGAACAACCGTAAAATTTATTGCCGGCATTTGCTCCTCGGGTAGCAGTACGCAACACTAATTTTCCGTTGCATTTAGGACGTTTCAATTCATGATTTTTTTTAAAAAACAAAAAGACCTGATGCAATGCACCAGTTCTTTTGTGGTGCGAGAAACGGGACTTGAACCCGTACGGTGTGAACCACACGCCCCTCAAACGTGCGCGTCTGCCAGTTCCGCCACTCTCGCTTGTCTTAACGACTTTTATATTATACACCATCTTATCTGATTTGTCAATAGCTTTTTTGATTTTAATTTTTTATTTTTCGACATCAATATTTACACTATTTATATTGCAAAATGGATTAAAATGTGGTATA
>JAZQXE010000093.1:0-17817 GCA_045632705.1 Eubacteriales bacterium
TATATTATATTATACCAAAAGCAAAATGTAAATAGCAGAGCGTAAATTTATGCGCAAATTAAGATAAAAGAAGGAGAGCCTCGCCGACTCTCCCTCGTATCGTTATCGTATTTTATCAGCTGCAGAGCATACCGCTGAGCTTTCCGATATCTCCCGCGCCCATAACGAGAAGCACCTCGTCCTCTCCGACGGTCGCGCGCAGATGCTCGCAAATCTCGGCAAACGAGGAAAGATAAGTCGCGCTCGCACCGATATCCGCCGCCATTTGCTCACTCGAAACTCCGTAGGTGTTCACCTCTCGCGCAGAGTAGATATCCGCCATAATAACGCGGTCAGCCTCACCGAGAGCCGACACGAAATCGTCGTAAAGCTCGGAGGTACGCGAGTAGGTATGCGGCTGAAATACCGCAACTACGCGCTTTTTTGAAAAGTCGCGGGCGCTGGTTATGCTTGCACGCAGCTCCGTCGGATGATGAGCGTAATCCTCGTACACCTCCGCACCCTTGAGCTTGCCCTTGTATTCCATACGTCTTTTGCATCCGCCAAACGAGCCGATACCGCTCGCCGCTGATACGCGGTCTACCCCGCACAGCTCACAAACCACGAAAGCCGCGAGGGCGTTGTATATATTATGCCGTCCGACGACGGTGAGAGACACGCGGGAGAGGACTCCCTCGCGCGATGCGATATCAAAGGACGCGCGTCCGTCCTTGTATTCTATGTTTTTCGCAGTATAATCCGCATCCGACTCAATGCCGAAGCTGACGAGGAGCGCACCGCTGTCAAGGACGCTTTTGCGCGTCTTTTCGTCGTCTGCGTTATATATGCACACGCCTCCCTCACTCTCACGAGTAAGAGACGCAAAGCGGGAAAAAGAAGCGTAGGTCTGCTCGATATCCGCAAAGTAGTCGCTATGGTCGTACTCAACGTTGAGCACTACCGCGATACTCGGACAAAATGAAAGAAAATTGTCCATATATTCGCACGCCTCGAATATAAAATGCTCCGCGCAGCCGTTTCGGTAAGCACCGCCCATCTCGTCAAGCACCGCACCGCTGACGACCGTCGGGTCTTCTCCCGCGTACATAAAGGTGTGCGCGAGCATCGAGGTGCAGGTGCTCTTTCCGTGAGCGCCCGAGACTCCGATTCGGTTTTTGTAGCCGTTCATTATATATCCGAGATAGTCTGCACGTGAAACGGTGGGGATACCGTTTTCACGAGCGGCAACGTATTCGGGGTTATCCTCGCTTATCGCTACCGTGTAGACGACAAGATCGTATCCGAGGACGTTTTCGGCAGAGTGAGAGTAAAATATCTGCACTCCCTCCGACTCAAGTTTCTTCAGTATTGCGCTCTCGCTCCTGTCGGAGCCTGCTACCTCGTAGCCGTTTCTGTGAGAGATATGGGCAAGGCTCGACATACTGATCCCGCCGATGCCGATAAAAAATATCTTCTTTTTATTTTCGATCAGAGCCGCGATACCCTTCGCTCCGTAGCGTGTATTTTGTACTGACATTTTTCTCTCCAATTATAAAAAATAAAACATTTTTCGTATCAATCAGACTTTTTTCGTCATTTCCTTAACAAATTATATAAATATTGTTAAAATTTTACTCACTAAATCATCGTATATTCATTAACAAATGCAAGCTATAATAGTCTCATCAAAACAATCTTTTAAAGTCCACCGAGGAGGAACTAAACATGCAGATCACAGATATCAAAGTCAGAAAACTGTTTGACGAGGGCCCTATGAAAGCGATCGTATCGGTCACGTTTGACGGACAGCTTGCACTTCACGACATCAAGGTAATCTACGCAAAGGACAAGTACTTTACGGTAATGCCCTCTCGCAAAAATCCCGACGGAACATACAGAGACATAGTACATCCGATAAACGCACAATTCCGCACTATGCTTGAGGACGCGGTAATAGACGCGTACAACAAGGAGCTGGTGATAGCCGAGGCTAACGCTGCAGAGGAAGCTTTCCTCGCGCAGAGCTCGGACGTAAACGCCTGATTATTTCCGATATACATTTTTGCCGTCGGCTTACCGACGGCAATTTGTTTTGTTTACGTCTTTATTCTATCACAAGCAGGTGATACTGTCAACCGAAAGGAAGAGAGAAGACGAGATTTTTTATTCTCCCGCCCCTCCCCCGCAAAGTGAGCTTGTCAGCGGTAGGCAGCGTTTTCCGAAAAGGGACAAAGCTCCCCGTCGTAAAGGCAAAACCGCAGATGGTTTTTTTGTCTTTTTACGACCTTGCCTGCCCTGATCGCACATATCGAAACGTCGTAGCAGAGAGCACCGTGGCAAAAGCGATCTCCCACACTCCCAAGAAGTACGTCGTACTCGGAGGGGGCTCTCGCTACCCTCGGGCGCATTTTCGGACACGGTGGCGGCAAAGCTCCCTTTTTTCTGCTATTCTGCTTTATCCGAGCGCAAGGCGACGCGGAAAACGAGATGTTGGCACTGATCCTGCAGGGGCGTTTTGCCCCCTCCTCTCCCTCCGAGCAGATCTCGGCGTAGGTCGCACTCCCGCACTCGTTGCAGATGCGCTCGTGAAGTTTATTTATTTGATCGAATATCTTTCGGCGCACTTTTTCGCTCGGGGTGAGCTTGCTTTTCATTTTGTCTTTTTCGGAACTATCCTCGGACTTGCAAGGAAGCTCCGTCGTGACGCTGAGAAAAACGAGCGTCTGTCCTTCGGAATTTTCGTATTTTTTCTCCTTTCGGAGCGTGATCCTTTGAGATTGCATATAAAACTCTTTTCAATAAAACTCTTTACAAAATATATATTATTTGTTATAATTAACTGATATGATAGAAAATAGGTATCTATACCCATTTTCACGATCAAACGGAGTGAGGCTATGAACACACAACGAGATAACGCGGCAAACACAAAGATCGGTACCACGCTCAGCAACACGGGATCGGCGATCCTCGCAGCTACGGGGGCGCTTTTGTGTATTCTTTGCGCAGTATGCATGCGCACCGACGCACAGGGCGCTGTGCTCAGCTTGCTCATACCGCTCTTTATCTTCTCCGCCTCGTATATTCTCTGTGCGCTTGCCGTACACAAAAAATATACGGCTCTGCTCGTCGGGGCGCTCGCGACCTCGGTCGCGGCGGTGATATTTACTGCCGCTCCCCTGCGTTGTGCGGTCGCGGTATTCCCTTTTGCCGTCGGTGCGGTGATAGGGCTGCTGACACAAGAAAAACGCCTGAGCTGTACGGGGGCGGTCATCCTCGCGTCCTGCGCTCACGCGCTGTGCTTTATCGTTGCGTTTTGCATCATGTCGATAGAAAAATACGGACATGTCGGCACTGACACGTTCGTTTCTGCCTACGAGAGCTTCGTTGATCTCGTCATGGTCATACCAGAGATGAATCTGGAGATGCTCAACTCCGCCCTCACCGATCCCGCATACGCCGGGATCGTCACCGAAGACGTAGTAAAAGAATACGCACTGCTCACCGAAACTCTGCGAGAGCTGCTCGGACTGTTTTTATACAAGCTCCTGCCGATATTTTTGAGCGTATGCTCCATCGGCGGCTTTATAACGATGATCGCAGTCAAAAGGCACAGACGTATGCAGTCGCTCCCCGACACGCTCGGTGCGTTTGAGATGAGCGTCGTATCCGCCGTCCTCTACATACTGCTAACCATCGCTATGCTGCTGGTCGATCCTTATTCCGCTATCGGGATCACCATCGACTCGGTAAGCTCCGTCGTCGGTCTGGGACTTGCTCTTGTCGGCATCGGATATCTCGCAAACGTGATAAAGGCGTCGGACAAAAAGACGCTGTACACAGTTATCCTTGTCGGTGCGGCGGCAATATTCCCGTCAATACTCGTAGGCATACTCTCTATCGTCGGCGCGTCAAACGTAATTACACGCTACGTCAGAGAAAAGATAAAAAACGCAAACAGAGACGAATAGACTCGGCTCTTACACTTTTTTTAAAAAAGCTCGCCCGAGCGCTCGGGCATCTAACGTTTGGAGGTTTTTATGACCCAAAAAATGCACAACTCATCAAAAAGGACGCTCCTCTTTGACATAATCTATACCTTTGCCGTTTCGATAACGGCGGTATGCGTCTACATCTTCGGATGTGCGTCAGGCGGGGCAGACCCCACCTACCTCGGCATTTTCGTTCTCGGCGCGTATATCTTCTTTATGCTCATTGGCGTTGCGATAAGAGCACAGCTGATGCAGAACAGAACAAAGCGCGGAGAAAAGACGGAGCTGTACAACATAGCGTCGCTGTTTTTCGGCAAGATGCATCTTCAGCTTGCCGTAGTAAATTCCGCGGGCGAGATAATCACCGCAAACGACGCTTTCCGCGAGGCTTTCCTCAAAAACGAAAAAAGAGTCAGGATAAGCATATACGACCTTTTCCTCTTCCCCGACGTGCAGGACGAGGAAAAGAGCACCAGCCACCTCTTCTTTGACCGTGACGGCTCGTTTACCTGCGAGTACGGCACGAGCATTTACGACGTTACCGCAAACACTCTCGGTCAGAGCGGAAACTCGATACTTATCTTTGAGGATAGGACGGAGAGACGTGAGCTTATACGAAAGTTCGAAAACGCCCGTACTGCCGTAGCGTATATTGAGCTTGACAACATATCCGAGCTTTCAAACGGTACGTTCGAATCGAAAAACAGAGCGGCACTCGCTGCGTTTGACGATACGATAAAGCAATGGGGAGAATACCGAGGCATACTCATCTGCGAGCACGAGAGCTGGAAGTATCTGGCGGTAATGACCGAGCAACAGCTCACCTCCGTTATGGACGAGGGATTCTCATCTCTGCTCGCTCCCGTATCGGAGATAAAGACGGAGGACGGAGTGAGTCTCTCCTTCTCTCTCGGTACCTCGACCGTCACAGAAGGCGGCGTCGAAGCGAGAAACACGGCGGCTCTCACCGCGTTTGAAATGGCGGTAAACAGAGGCGGCGCGACCGTTGCCGTAAAGACGGATAACGACATCGTCTACTTCGGAGGTAATATCAAGACTCAGCCGAAGAGAGCAAAGAACAGAGCAAGATATAACGCAAAGCAGCTCGAGCAGCTCATCAAGGACGCTGATAACGTGCTCATCATGGGACATTCATCCCCCGACTACGACTGTATCGGTGCGCAGATGGGTATATACTGTATGTGCCGTGAATTCGGTGCCGAGGCGTATATCGTCTCAAACGAAAAGGCGTACTACAACATAAACGAGGCAGTCCCGATGATCGACAGAATGAGACAGGGCCACGCTTACCGCGATGCCTTCATCGATCCCGACGGAGCACTCGACAAAAACAACTCGAAGACTCTGCTCATCTGCGTAGACGTGTCAAACACGGATAAGATGGAGAGCAAGACGGTATTTTCAAGCACGCCCAAGTGCGTGATAATCGACCACCACAGAAAGTATGCGGAATTTGACAAGGACATTGACCTTGAATACATCGACACCTCCGCATCATCCGCATCCGAGCTCGTATCGGAGATGATAGAGCTGCTCAACTTCCCGGGCGGTGCTATCATGAGAGAAGAAGCGACGATGCTGCTCTCGGGAATCTATCTCGACACGGACAACTTCAGAAAGAGCACCGGTACGAGAACCTTTTCCGCCGCACTCTTTTTGCGCGACGTGGGCGCTGACATCGACACGGTAAAGAAGCTCTTTGACATTTCCGTAAACGAGCTGGAGCTGGAGTCGAAGATGTCCGAGAACTTTGAAATGTACAAAAACGTTGCACTCATCCACTACGACACCAACGGCATTACGATAGATCCGAAAACGCGTGCGCGCGTTGCCGACAGCTTCGTCAGAGCCAAGGAGGTCGAGGCGGCGTTCGTGCTCTGCGGAGAGGAAGCGGGCCCCGTATCCATTTCCGCAAGAAGTGCGGGCACGATAAACGTTGAGCTGATAATGAAAAAACTCGGCGGAGGCGGCAGCTTTGACCGTGCGGGCGGATTTGTCAGAGAAGATATGAAGTCGGTTTCCGACAAGCTCAAGATCGCAATAGCGGAAATTCTCAAGCAAGAGCCGTAAACGGCAAGACAAGCAAAAAAACGATACGATAACAATACAGTGTTTTCACATTGATCGGAGGTAGAAAAATGAAAGTTATACTTACTCAGGACGTAAAAGGTCAGGGAAAGAAAGGTCAGGCGATCAACGTATCCGACGGATACGCGCGCAATTTCCTTTTCCCCAAGGGACTGGCAATAGTCGCAGACGCAGCGGCAATGAACGATCTCAAAAACAAAGAGGCGTCACGCCTGCACAAGATCGAGCTTGAAAGACAGGCGGCAAACGAAATAAAGGCAAAGCTCGAGACCATCAGCGTAAAGATAACCGCAACCGCCGGTACCGACGGACGTCTCTACGGCTCCGTTACGAGCAAGGAGATAGCAACGACGCTGCTTGACTCTTACGGTATCGAGATAGACAAGAGAAAGATAGACCTCGCAGAGCCTATCAGAGCGTTCGGCTCTTACGCCGTCAACGTAAAGCTCTACACCGACGTTATCGGAAAGATAAACGTCGTCATCACGGACAAATAAGAGAGCCGGTTCTCTTGTCCACACATCACGTGCTATAAGCACCGAAACGGAGTAAATTATGGACGAATTGTCAAGAAAACTGCCGTTTGCGCTCGAGGCGGAGCAGTCCGTTCTCGGTAGTATCCTTCTCGACCCCGAGTGTCTCGCTACGGTCGCGGAGCTGATAACCGAGGAGGATTTTTATCTCGAGGAGCACAAGAGCATCTACTCGGCGATGCGGCAGCTGTTTATAAAAAGCAGAGATATTGACGTCATTACCCTCATCAATATGCTCGAAGAAGAAGGTATTTACGACAAGAGCGGCGGTACGCAGTACATAAAGCTGATAGCCGACGTCGTTCCTACCGCGGCAAACGCCAAGGACTACGCAAAAATAGTCAAGGATAAAAGCACTCTGCGCCGTATTATCCTCACCTGCTCGGATATAAGCGAGGCGGCTTATTCAGAGCAAGGAGCCGTCGACTCGCTCGTCGGAAACGCGGAGCAGAAGATATTTGAAATAGCACAGCAAAGAGACACCAAGGAATTCCGCCATATACGCGATATCCTCGTCAACGTCTACGACAATCTGGAGCTGCTCGCAACCGACAAGGACGCGGCGTCCGGTACACCGACCGGTTTTTCGGGGCTTGACAACGTACTCGTCGGAATGGGCAAGGGAGATATGATAATCATCGGAGCGCGTCCCGGTATGGGTAAGACATCCTTTGCTATGAATATCGCAACCAACGTCTCTCGCCAGACGGGAAAGAAGGTAGCTATCTTCTCTCTGGAAATGTCGGGAGAGCAGCTCGCCTCGCGTATGCTCTCGAGCGAAGCTATGGTAGACAGCTATGCGCTCAGAAGCGGAAAGATAGAGGACGAGGACTGGCAGAAGTTAGCACACGCCGTACAGAATCTGTCGGGATGCGAGATATACATCGACGACTCAACGGGCCTTACCATAACGCAGATGAAATCAAAGCTGCGCAGAATGAAAAATCTCGGACTCATCGTCATCGACTACCTGCAGCTTATGCAGAGTGACAAAAAGACGGACAACCGTACTGCCGAGGTCGGTGACATATCAAGAAACCTCAAGATAATGGGCAAGGAGCTGGGCGTCCCCGTCATCTGTTGCGCACAGCTCTCGCGTAACCCCGAGTCAAGAGCGGGTGCGGGAGGAAAGCGTCCTATGATAAGCGACCTGCGTGAATCGGGATCTATCGAGCAGGACGCGGACGTCATCATATTCCTCTACCGTGACGACTACTACGTCACCGACAAGGAAGACGACTCTGAGAACAACATAGCCGAGGTCATCGTAGCCAAGAACCGTCACGGTGCAACCAAAACGGTCAAGATGGGATGGATACCGCAGTTTACCAAGTTCAGAAGTATTGATACGGAGAGAGAAGAAGAATAAAACGGCGCTATGTCGTTTTAGGTCTTTTCGCATTTATGAAAAACAAAAATAACGACCTGTTAACGCTCGCGCATAAATACGCGCGCTCTCACGGTATGCTCGATTGCGACGTCATCATCGTCGCGTACTCGGGAGGAGCGGACTCTTCTCTGCTTCTCCGTCTGCTCTCCGACTTAGCGAAAAAGGAGGGCATCTCTCTGTGCGCCGCTCACGTCAACCACATGATACGCGGTGAGGCGGCAGACGAGGATATGCGCTTTTGTGAGAAGGAGTGTAAGCGGCTCGGCGTAAAGCTGCACACAAAAGCAGTTGACGTTCCCGCTCTTGCAAAAAAACGGGGCGTGGGGCTCGAGGAATGTGCCAGAGACGTGCGCTACGCTTTTTTTGAAGAGCTCGAAAAAGAATACTCAAAAAACGGCGAGGTAGTCTACACCGCTACCGCGCACAACGCAACCGACAACGCGGAAACTATGCTCTTTAATCTCACGCGCGGTGCGTCGATCGACGGAATGTGCGCCATCCCGCCGATACGCGACGGTCACGTCATACGGCCGTTGCTTCCCTTTTCAAAAGAGCAGATACTGTCCGAGTGTGAAAGGCTCGGCGTAAAATACGTGACCGACGCCACAAACGAGGATACGGTGTACACGAGAAACCGAATACGCCACAACGTCCTGCCTCAGCTGAGAACGATCAATCCCTCCCTTGAGTCATCGGTCTTTCGCACCTCCGAGATGCTCCGCTCCGACGCTGAATATCTCGACTCGCTCGCAGAGCGGGAGTTTGCCTCGCTCACTTCCCCGCTCACGCAAGAGAAGCTGCGCGAAATGCCGCGCCCCGTTTGCTCGCGCGTGCTGTGTAAGCTCATCAGAGGTGCGGGTGCCGGATACGAGCACGTCCATATAGACGAGTGTCTCGACCACGTCGCTCGCGCCGAGGACTTTGCCATTTCTCTGCTCGGCAAAAAGCGTATCCTATCGAAAAACGGCGTTTTGTCCGTAGAAAACGATACCAGAGAAAAGGCACCCCTCCCGACAAGCTGGGAAATTCCTCTTTCTTTTGGAAAAAACCTACTGCCCGACGGCTCGGTGCTTTTCCTTTCAAAAGACGAAGAGGAAATAAACGAAATAAAAACACAAAATGTTTACAGTTTATTTATACAAGAAACATTAACGAGTGATACAATATCCGATGTCATCGTTGCAAAAAGCAGAAGCGAAGGCGACGTAATGACCGTCGGAGGTCACACCAAGAAGGTAAAAAAGCTCTTTTGCGAGTGTAAAACACCGCAAAATGAAAGATACGCCTTGCCGCTGGTCACCATAAACGGCAAGCTCGCCTGGATACCGACGGTGAGAAAAGCCGACGGCGAGGGCGCGCAACCAAAGCTTTATATAGCTTATCTAAAACAAAACAACGACGTTTTCATTTCGGAGGATCTTGATAATGCAACATAAGATGAAACAGTACGACGACGTATCTCACGTTCTCGTAAGCGAAGAAGAAATAGACGCAATAACGACGGACATCGCCTCGAAAATATCGCGCGATTTCGAAAACGAGGATCACATCCTGCTCGTCGGTATACTCAAAGGCTCGATGCCCTTTATGGCTGATTTGATGAGAAAGCTCGACGTGCCGGCGGAGATCGACTTTATGAAAGTGTCCTCTTACGGCGGCAGTACCGTTTCAAGCAGAGAAACGAAAATAATTCTCGACCTCAAGAGAAATAATATCGAAGATTGTGCAATAATAATAATTGAGGATATTATAGACAGCGGCTTTACTCTCAAAAACGTCGTTGCACACCTGAGAGAGCTCGGTGCAAAGAGCGTACACACCTGTACGATGCTCGACAAGCCCTCTCGCAGAGAGGTGGAGTTCACTCCCGACTACGTCGGCCGCGAGATACCGAACGAGTTCGTTATCGGCTACGGTCTTGACTACGACGAGAGATACCGCACGCTCCCCTTCATCGGAGTTCTTGACCCCAAGGTCTACTCTAACTGACAAATACACGAAAGGACCACGTAACACTTAATGAAAAAAAGCAACTTCAAGACCGTGATACTCTATATTCTGCTCATTGCTGTCGTGCTCGTCGTAGCTTCCCAGCTCCTCGGCACTGCTAACAAGGCAGAAAAGCTTACGACGCAAGACGTATTCGGTTACTTTAAAAACGGTGAAGTCAAGAGCTTTGAGCTCGACCAGAACGCCAATCTCAAGATCGTACTCAACGACGAAAAAGAAACAAAGATAGAGGCTACTCTGCTCGACTACGAGCTGTTCCGCGATCAGATCTTCGTTCCACTCGTGCTCAACAACCCCGAAAACACCGTCGTGTACGATCTCAAGGAGCCTACGCAGATACCCTGGTGGGTAGAATATCTGCCGATGGCGATACTCTTTATCCTTATGATAGTATTCTGGTTCTTTATGATGAATCAGGCAACCGGCAAGGGCGGAAAGATACATTCCTTCGGAAGAGCAAAGGCTAAGATGGGACTCGCCGACAAGATAAAGGTGCGTTTTACAGACGTTGCGGGATGCGACGAGGAAAAAGAAGATCTCAAGGAGGTCGTAGACTTTCTCAGAGATCCCGAAAGATACAGAAAGCTCGGTGCTAAAATACCGAAGGGCGTTCTTCTCGTAGGCCCTCCAGGTACGGGTAAAACGTTGCTCGCAAAGGCAGTAGCGGGAGAAGCGGGCGTTCCCTTCTTCTCTATCTCCGGCTCCGATTTCGTTGAAATGTACGTCGGTGTCGGTGCTTCCCGCGTTCGCGATCTCTTTGAGACTGCGAGAAAAAATCCCGCCGCTATCATCTTTATCGACGAGATAGACGCGGTAGGCCGTCACAGAGGCGCAGGTCTCGGCGGCGGACACGACGAGCGCGAGCAGACGCTCAATCAGCTGCTCGTTGAGATGGACGGCTTTGACGGTCGCGAGAGCGTCATCGTAATTGCAGCAACCAACCGCCCCGACATTCTCGACCCCGCACTCCTCCGCCCGGGTCGTTTTGACAGACAGATCACGGTAAACTACCCAGATCTGCGCGGAAGAGAAGACATACTCAAGGTACACGCAAAGGGCAAGCCCTTTGAAAACGGCGTAGATCTGAAGAAGATCGCACAGACTACGGTCGGCTTTACGGGTGCAGACCTGGCTAACCTCCTAAACGAAGCCGCCCTCATCGCCGCAAGAAAGAGAAAGCTGCTCATCGGTATGAACGATATCGAGGAGGCTTCTCTCAAGATAATCGTAGGTACTCCCAAAAAGAGCTCTGCGATCAAGGAATCCGAAAAGCTCAAGACCGCTTACCACGAAGCAGGTCACGCCATCGTCGCACATTGTCTGCCATCCCAGGATCCCGTTACGCTCATTTCTATCATCCCCAGCGGCAGAGCTCTCGGATACACGCTCACGCCTCCCGCAGAGGATAAGTACAGCGTTTACAAAAACGGTCTGTCCGAGGAGATCTCGATGCTTCTCGGAGGAAGAGCCGCGGAATCCATCATTATGGGTGACGTTTCGGGCGGCGCTTCAAACGATATTCAGAGAGCAAGCGACATCGCGCGCAATATGGTTACCAAGCTCGGTATGTCTGATGAGCTCGGTCCCATTCTCTACGGCTCGTCTCATTCATCCTCCGAGGTGTTCCTCGGACGCGATTTCTCAAACGAGAAGAATTACTCCGAAGAGACCGCTTCCACTATCGACCGCGAGGTCAAGCGCATAATCGGAGAAGCGTACGATCGCAGTATCTCGATACTCAACGAAAATATCGAAAAGCTCCACTTTATCGCAAAGTTCTTAGTAAAGAACGAAACTATGGACGAAGCGCAGTTTAAGGCGGTAATGGAGGGCAACCCCACCGTTGAAGAGCTCGAGGCTATGACCGCAGAGCGCGACAGACTCAGCCGCGAGGAAAACGAGCGCCGCCGCAAAATAGAGGAAGAGGAAGAAAAGAAGCGCCGCGAAAAAGAAAAGCTCGACGCCGAAAACGCAAGCGCAGAAGTTGATGCCGATGCCGATGCAAACACCGACAACGATGCCGATACCGATGCAAATGCAACTTCCGACACGGACGACAAAAACGATAACGAATAAAAACGATCCCCCGATAAGAAGGGATGTTATCCTTATCGGAGAAATTAAAATAAGGGTATAGGCATAGCCCGACAGCCTTTGTATTACAAATGCGAAACCGACAATAAAAACAGAAGAGAGAGTAACACGGAAGTGATCCGCGATGCTCTCTCTTTTCTGTTTTTCTTAAGTGATATTCTTTGCTATCGCAAAGAGTGATATTATTGCTATCGCAATAGTGATATTGAAGCCTTGCGGCTTCAGTGATATTTTATTCGCCATTTAACTCGCGTAGCGAATACCACTCGGCGTAAGCCGAATACCACTGCGAAGCAATATCACTCGCCGTAGGCGAATAAAACTGGCGTGGTACTCCGTTAAGAGGATCACGCCAAGCACCGCAGTGCTTCTTATCGGGGGATCTTTACGTTAAACAAAAGGTTCGGGTAGAGGGGGAGAGGATAAATAGAGTGGGAAACTTTTGAGAAAAGTTCCCCCTTTTATTTTATTACCTATCAACTAAAAAGCGAAAACGGATACCCTGTGGGCAGAGGCGCCTCGGTGCGCACGCCGTCAACGGTTACGGCGCGGCAGACAAGCGCGGGGGTACAGCCTTTATCGCGCGAGCCGTACTTACCGTCTCCGAGCAGGCTGTGGCCTCTTGACGCAAACTGCACGCGTATCTGGTGCGTTCGTCCCGTATCGAGTAAAACGCGGCACATAGAGATCAGGCGTCCGTCGGAGGTCTGACGCTCTGCGATAAGCTCGTAAGAGAGCGAGGCGTCCTTTACTCCGTTTCGTTTCTTTTTGACTACGAAGCTTTTTCTTTTAGCTCGGTCAAAGTAGAGCATATCCTGCATACGACCGCACGGCTCGTCGAGCTTGCCCTCGCAGATGCAGATATATTCCTTTCCTATCGAGTCACAGACGAGGCTCTCGGTCAGGCGTGCCGCCGCTCGTTTTGAAAGTGCGAGGAGCATAGCGCCTCCGACGACGAGATCAAGTCGGTGTATGGGGTAGGCATCAGCAACTCCGAGCGACTCTCTGACAAGGGCAGGGACGCTGCCCTCCCCCTTGTCCTCGCTATCCGCTCCGACGGGTTTGTTTACTATAACGTAGTCGTCGGCACGTCTTAGTATCTCTATCATTTTACGCCTTCTTTTTTATGAGAGCGGCATTGATGTTCTTTCCCTTTTCGGAAAACGCCCTCTCGTACTCGGTCATTATGTTGCCCTCGTTGTACTCGCTGTTGTGCAGATCCCGCGTCTGCCATACTATCTCAAAATCAGCCTCGGCAAACTGCTCGATGGAAAACTCAAAGAGCGCGTCGTTATCCGTCTTGAATCTTATCTCTCCTCCGTCGCAGAGGAGCTTTTTATACATATTAAGGCGGGATACGTGAGTCAGACGACGCTTGGCGTGTCCCTTTTTGTGCCAGGGATCGCTGAAGTTGAGGTATATTCTCGATATTGCGCCGTCAGAGAAATACTCGCAGAGGTTATCCGCATCGTCGATGATGAAGCGGAGATTCTTTATAATATCTCCCTCGTCAGCCGCCTGTGCCTTTTCAAGAGCGATAACCATACAGTCGCGCACCTTTTCCATAGCGTAGAAGTTAAGCTCCCGCTCTCTTTTGGCAAGCTGAGTGACAAAACCGCCCTTTCCGCATCCGATCTCAAGGCAGACGGGGGCGGAATTTTCAAAGGGGAGGCAGGGGTCGTTTTTTATTTCATCCTTTTCGGGAGCGAGAAATTGTGAACAATTCGTTATTCTTTGCTCTCCGTTCTTTTTTTTTCGCATTCTCATATTGATATTTTCTCCGAGATTTGATATTATATAGTAAGAAGCACCCTTATGCTCTTTTGCATACAGGTGATACCTACCGTATTTTAACACAACAAGATATATTTGTCAAAGATTTTTGATCGTTTGGAGGCAAACATGGATAAAAACGCATTTTTGAGAGAGCTTGCTCTCATATTGCGGGATAGGAATCTTACGGATGACGAGATACGCATCCGTATAGAGAAGATATCCGCCTTCCTCGACGGACTCAGCCCCGAGGAGCGAAACGCCGTCATCGGAGGAAACCCGAACGTCGCCGCTATCGCTGACAGGCTGTTCTCAAAGGGCGCAAAGGCTCAAAGCGCAGATGAGAACTCGCCAAAGGAAAAAGCAGGCGGTGCCGAAGCGTCAAACGAAGGCGCAAAGAAGAAGGAAGAAGAAAAGAAAAAGAAAAAGCCCGCGCAAAACGACCCCCTGCCCATAGACGGATCTCCCGGGTCCTTCAGAATAACGAGCGACTACAAGAAAAAGGATAACGGACAGGACAAGCGCGATGGTGCCGGCGGCAAGAACGTCGCAGAGGTACGCCGTCGCGACGAGGAAAAGCTCAAAAAGCTCAAGACCGACGCCCAGGCTCCGAAAAAGAAGGAGAACTCCTCTCTGATTGAAAAATACGAGAGTGAGCGTAACTTTTGGATCATATTCTTCTGCTGTATTCCGCTCATATTCTTTGCGGCGGCAGTAGTGCTCTCGGTATTCGCACTGCTCTTCTGCTCGCTTGTCGGTGTCATCATTATGCTCATCGGCGCTATGGCGCTCGCCGTATCTCTCGGCACGGGCGTGTCGCTGGTCGGTATCTTTTACGGTGTCGTAGAGGTGCTCGGAGGAAATCTCCCCGCAGGTCTCTACGAGGCAGGTCTCGGAATAATCAGCGCAGGCATCACGATGCTTGTTGGTGTACTTATGTACAACGCCGCGATACGCTTTATCCCTTGGCTGATGAAACTGCTCAAACGTCTGTTTAAGTTCCTTCTCAAAAAGATCGGCATATTTGCCGAATACCTGAAAGGAGTGTTTGCGGCTCTATGAAACCAACCTCGATCATATTTATCGTTCTGTCGCTTATACTCATAGTAACGGGATACGTCGGATGCGAAATAGCAACGTCCATGGCAGACTCGGAGGGAGTTTCTCTCTATAACGAGCAGACCGACGAGGACGGAAACCGCATAAACACCCTCTACTACAACTCGACAGGCTACGACCGACTCGAGCTCAACATCTCGGACGCTACCATCTATCTCTGTCAGGGAGAAGAAGAGAAGGTAGTACTCAAAAACTTCACCGAGGGTAGCTTTACCATAATGGAGAGCGGCGTTTCCTACATAATCAGCGACAATATCAGCGCAGTTGATATGATAACCTCGGGTAACTTCAATCTCACGTTCAAGGGACTGCGCCACTACTGGCACGACAGAGAGATACTCTCAAAAGACAAAGAGGTCTACGTCTACGCAAAGGACGCGACCGTACTCAACAGTATCGACCTGCAGCTTGTACACGGCAAGGTGGTCGTTGAAAACTTCAAATGCGAGTACGACGTAATGGCAGACGTCACCGACGGTGAAGTGCTCATCAAGAATAGCAGCGCGGCGGCGTTCAACGTCTCGGGCAACAAGTGCGATCTCACGACGGAAGCAACGAACGCGGCACGCTTCCACACTTCTATCGCTAACGGAAAGATAGTGATGAAGAGCACGGACGTTACTTCCCTCTCAAAGCTCGCAATAACCAACGAGGGAAGCGTCGATATTTCGCTCGACGGTGCGAGAGAGGACTACATCATCACAGCGTACGCCTCAAAGCACATTACCCTCAACGGTAAGAAATACGACCTTGCTTACCCGCCCGAAAACGAAGACGGCGAGGTAATAGAAGACGAGGACTCATCCTCGGGTGAAGCAACGGGAACGAAAACTCTCGACGTTGCCGTAACAAGCGGTACCGTCACGATAAAGACAAACTAAAGCTCCCGCGAGCAAATTACACACGGAGGTTATAGTTAAATGGATAATAACAATCAAAACGATCTCGAAAAAAATCTCGAGAGCTTCTTTGCAGACGAGGAGGAAGATACCCGCACGGTGCAAAGACAGAATAACGGATATGCACGTTCAAATTCCGTAAGAATGAAAAAATACAGATCCAACAAGCTCAAAAAGACGATACTCATAATTGCAGTAGCACTCGTTCTCCTCGGTTTGTGGCTCCTCTCGGCTTGGTCTATAGTAAACGGAGTGCTCGGCGAGGACGTACCCGCAACCGATACCACGGAGGTAACGCAGGGGGATAAGGACGAGACGACGGACTCAGTGACTGACGGTGAGGGTAATGAGGACAAGAAGCCCGATAACGCGCTTACCTACACGACCTACACGATGTTTGAGGATTCTCACAAGGTAGGAAAGCTCATTCTCATCAACTCCACCTACAAGTACGACTACACCGCTGACACGTATCTGACAAAGGAGCTGGTCAGCATCCGCGCATATTCAAACGACGCTTATTCCGTTCCCTATAATACGGATAAGCTCCGCGTAGATACCGTGACCGCACTCAACCGTATGTTTGCTACGTTCAAGGAAGAAACGGGACTCACGGGATACAGCATCCGTCCCGACTACGCGTACTGCACGCCGGACGATCAGCAGAGCTGGTACGAGTCCTCCGTAAACAAGCACGGCGAAGGCGTCGCACCCTCGATGGAGTTCAAGGGTGGCGAGAGCGAGCACGAGGCAGGCCGTACCTTTGATATCAAGGTAGAGCAGAACGGACAGGCAGTCTATATAAGAGAGGCGGACGAACGCTACACCTGGATATACGACAACTGCTACAAGTTCGGCTTCATTTACAGATATCCGAAAGACAAGAGCACTGTCACGGGCGTGTCGATGTCTGAAAAATCGGTACACTACGATCACTTCAGATACGTTGGCGTTGCACCCGCGTACGCCATGAAGCAAAACGGCTGGTGTCTGGAGGAGTTCCTGGTTGAGATAGAAAAGTACACCTACAACGGTGAGCAGCTCAAGGTGACCGACGACGAAGGAAACGAGTATATGATGTACTACTTCCCCGCAAACAAGACGGGCGATACGGCAGTACAGGTTCCGGAAGGTCTCGAATACGAGATATCGGGTAACAATATCGACGGTTTCATCGTAACGGCAACACTCAAAAAAGCATCCGCAACCGAATAAACGAATTTAATTATAATGGGAGACCTTCCTCTGAAGGCCTCCCATTGTCGTTTGTGTGAAAAACGGTTTTATTTGTCGCTTGTATCTAAAAGCGGCGGGTACTTTTTATAAAAACGAAACCGCGTTTTTGCCTTGTGCCAATACCGCAAAGCCTCGTTTTTTGTATGGTTTAGGGAGAGAACTTTTTTAATAAAAGTTTTGATCGACCTTTTTCAAAAGGTCGCGGGGCGTGGGCGCGCAGCCCACAGCGGCGCTTTCTTTTTTTATAGCTTTTTTCTTTGCGCCTGTATAGTCAAAGAAAAAAGCGGGAAAGGGTTACTCATAAAGATGCAATGTGCAAACCTAAAAAATCGTCTGCACACGTAGGGCGGGGGCTTGCTCCCGCCGTGTTTTGAGAGAAGCATTGTTTTGTAAAAAAGTAACCGCATTTTTGCCTTGTGCAAATACCGCAAAGCCTCGTTTTCCAGAGCATATCGTCGCATTTGAGTTTTTGCCTTTTGTGTTTTTGTCCTATTTTGCACAAAACTATTGACATATAGTTTATAAAATGGTAAAATGTATACAGAAATACAAGGGAGGGATGAAATATGGTAAACAAGACGATCATATCGACGCCGCGCGGCGTTGTGCTGTTACCATGCACTCTCTTGTCGGGAGAAAAACTACAATACAGCATGTGAAGCGCACAAGCCGCAGTTGATGCC